>CANHNT010000070.1 GCA_947461985.1 Bacteroidota bacterium
ATAATCATTACATCTTTAAGCACATTATTATTATTTAGTGCTGTATTATTTAATGCTTGCGAACCCGATGTATGCAAAAACGTAAGTTGTGCTTATGGAGGTACTTGCAAAGACGGAAGCTGTTTGTGTCAAACTGGTTATGAAGGTGAACACTGTGAAACGGTTACCCGAGAAAAATTTAAAGGCATTTGGAATGTTAATGAAGATGGAACCATAACCCCTGTGGCGCAATATGCCATTAGTATCGAAAATGGAGACAAAATAAACGAAGTAAAAATCGTTAATTTTCAAAATAAATTTATAGAACCTGTAAAAGCGATTGCTTATAAAGATACCCTGACGGTTCCAATGCAAACTTTTTCAAACGGATATAAAGTAGAAGGCTGGGCAACTATAACAGATACCAACCCTTTGAATCAACACTATTTTCAACATGCTACAATGAGTTTTTATTACAAAGTAACTGACAACAATGGTTACATCAATGAATTTGGCACTGGTTCAGCTTTGCCATCCTTGTGGAGTAAATAATTATCTATAAAATACTTAAAAAATCCTTGCCCATAAAAGCAAGGATTTTTTTATTTCCTATTTAGGAAAAATAGTAATCTTTATCAATATCCTATTCACAAAAAAACACCTATTTATGAATTATAATTTTCGCGCTTAATAACTACGATTTACCTTTACACAATGAATATTTTTTCTCAATCAAAACCATTTATTATTGCCGGACCTTGTGCTGCTGAAGATGAACAACAAATGCAAAGCATTGCACATTCTTTTAAAGATTCTTCAATAAATATGATTAGAGCAGGTGTTTGGAAACCCCGATCTAAACCTGGTTTTTTTGAAGGAAGAGGAGAAATTGCATTAAAATGGTTGCAAACGGTGAAAGAAGTTTCAGGCAAACAGGTATGCACTGAAATAGCCACTCCAGAACAAATTGAGTTAGCGCTGAAATATAATTTAGATGCTGTTTGGATAGGTGCAAGAACCACCGTAAACCCTTTCGTGGTGCAAGAACTAGCAGATGCTTTAAAAGGCTGTAAAATAGCTGTTTTGGTTAAAAATCCAATAAATCCAGATATTGAACTTTGGAGTGGTGCAGTAGAGCGAATTCAAAAAGCTGGCATTGAAAACATTGCAGCCATTCACAGAGGATTTTCATCCTACGACTCCACCTCAAAATATAGAAACAAACCAAATTGGGCGATTCCGATTGAACTAAAACGCAGGTATAAAGAACTCCCTATATTTTGCGATGCTAGTCATATTTGCGGCAATATTGAACTGATTCCGAGCATTTCTCAACGAGCTTTAGATTTAGATTTTGATGGGTTGATGTTAGAAACGCATCCCAATCCTGCAGCAGCATTGAGTGATGCAAAGCAACAACTAACGCCCACTGCCCTATTTGATTTAATTTCGAAATTAATCATTCGTGAGCCAATAGACGGATCTACACAGGATGAAATAGAACACATCAGACAAATCATAGACTCTTTAGATGCCGAAGTTGTAGATTTAATTGGTAAACGAATGGATATCGTAAAATCATTGGCTATTTTAAAAAACAAAAATAACATGCCAATTTATCAGGTGGATAGATGGTGTGAAATTATTGAATCGAGAACAAATTGGGGCAAAAAAAATGATTTAGATGCTGAATTTTTATTGAAGTTATTTGAATTAATTCATGATAAATCCATCAAAACCCAAATACAAATCAAAAATTAATGCCGCTAGTTGTTTAAAATCATGGATGTTCTTTAATATTGAATTATATTTGATTTTTGACAAAAAAATTTCATCATTAAAAATTAAGCTTTGGCATTAGAACATCATAGTAATCATAAAATGCGTTTTGACCAACAAGTTGACAACTCACTAAATTATGTATTACCTTTTATAGAAAATACATTGGCCATAAAATCTGGAACCAAAATTCTTGAAATTGGATGTGGCGAAGGAGGTGTTTTAAAACCTTTTATTGATAGGGATTGTGAGTGCCTAGGGGTTGACTTAGATAAAATCAGGATTGATTTAGCACACAATTTCTTACAAGATGAGATTGCTACAAATAAAGCTAATTTCCTTTTGAAAAATGTGTATGACGATGATTTTCAAACTAAGTACAAAAACTATTTTGATTTGATCATTTTAAAAGACGTGATTGAACATATCCCTAACCAAAATGATTTTATTCCTTTCCTAAAAAATTTATTGAAGGAAAATGGACAAATATTTTTTGGATTTCCCCCTTGGTATATGCCTTTTGGAGGACATCAGCAAGTTGCACATAAAAAATGGACCTCAAAATTGCCCTATTATCATATTTTACCAATGCCAATTTACAAAGCAATTTTAAAACTAGCTGGAGAAAATGAAGATAAAATTACTGAATTAGTTGAAATAAAAGAATGCGGTATCACAATAGAAAGATTTGAACGTATAGCCAAAGCTTCTGGATTCAATATCATAAATAAACAATGGTTTCTGATAAATCCTATCTATAAATTTAAATTTGGATTAAACCCAAGAAAACAATTCTGGCTTTTTGGAGCAATCCCTTTTGTTCGCAATTTTTTGACCACTTGTGCTTATTACACGATTCAAAAACATTAACAATAACACTACAAAGTAAATCTTTACTTTCACATAGATTTCACATTTCTTTTATAATCTTTGTGCATTATTAAAAGTCTATTAAATACATAAAAAATATTCATGAAACATATATTCATTACAGCAAGTTTACTATTTATTACTATTTTATCAAATGCTCAAGGCGACGCTAAAGCAAAAGCTATTTTAGACAAAGTAAGTGCCAATGTAAAATCGTTGAAAGCATTAAAAGCAAACTTCTCCATCACAATAACAGGTGCTAAAACAAAACCTCAAACAAAAAGTGGAACGGTGAACATGAAAGGCAATAAATATTTCATCACACTTTCTGGTCAAGAAATTTATTGCGACACAAAAACTATTTGGACCTACATGAAAGAAAGCAATGAAGTTCAAATAAATAGTTTTGATCCAAATGAAAATACATTTACTCCATCCAAATTATTTACCAATTTTTACGATAAAGAATATACCTATAAATATGCAAACTCATCAACATTGGGTGGTAAAAAAGTAGATGTAATTTTATTAACTCCAACCAATAAAGCAAAGCAATATTCTAAAATAGAATTAATGATAGACCAAGCAAAAAGTGTTGTTGCAGGTGGTAAAATGTATGAAAAAAATGGCAATGTGTACTCATATACAGTGAGTGGATATTCTCCAAATCCTATATTAGCAGACAATCTATTTATTTATGATGCTAAAAAACATCCTAAAGCAGAAGTGGTAGATTTACGATAATTTCAAATTGATGTCTGATGTTCTATGTCAGATGCTAGGAAATGTAAAAAGAAAAAAGTCAGATTCAAATGAGTCTGACTTTTTTCTTTTTTACTATCTACGAAATACGTTCTACAATATTTACTCTACAATAAACTCATCTATAAAAATAAAGGTTGGAAAGCCTCTTCCTTCGTGCCATTGAGGCATAGGACCAAAGTTTTGTGCAATCATTTTAATGAAACGAGATGTCGGTTGTCGGTTGTCGGTTGTCAGGCTTTTCAGTTTGAAATCTGTAGCTTGAAACATCGAAATACTCACCTCGTTTGCATGATCCGATTTGTTGGTAGGAATGGTTTCTACTAAGGTCCAATTTGTAGAATCATTACTTACATAAAACGAAACGGCTTTAGGATAAAAAATCCAAGCGTTTTGATCTTCTAAAAAGTTAGCTGCTATTTTTTTAATGGCTGTTGGTTTATCCAAAGCCATGATCACTTCTATATCTTCGCCTTGATAACCTTGCCAATCGCCTGCTCTCCAATTCAATTTTCCATAAATGCCGTCCATTAAGCCTTCTGCTCCTCCTGCATGATACGATGGATTGTATTGATTGTGCAAAATAATTTTTCTATCTGTTGGAAGCTTTGTGAAAGAGGAATATTGTACTTGCTTTTTATTATTTTCGTTATAAAAAACGATTTCTGTATTTTGTTTTATATAAAAGGGATTTTTATATTTTGTAAAGGGATTTTTATTGACAGAGTACAAAATAGCAGTTTCTTTACCATTAAATATATCAGGCTTCGTATTTGAATTTATTTCAATTTTCAAAGAGTCTTTAAAGATCCTTGTTCCATTAATAATAAAAGGAACTGTAGGATTTTTTAATGGCAAATATGGGATATTTGCAACAGAGTTATTGAAATTTATTGGATTAAAAATGTGTTGTTTATTATAGATTAGTTCAAAGTGATTTATTTTTAACTGATTATTTATTGCATAAATTTTATTTTCTCGTTTTGATTTTTTAATAAATTTTATAGTGTTATTAATTTTAAATTCATCAAAAATAGGTTCAGTAATATCATAAGTGTTTTTACCTGGGCAAGTTGCATATAAACCTAATGAACTCATAACGTACCATGCACTCATTTGCCCACAATCTTCATTGCCAATTAAACCATCGGGATTGTTAGTATAAAAACTATCTAAAATAAATTTGGTTAATTGTTGTGTTTTAAAAGGATTATCTGCATGAGTATATAAATAGACTAATTGATGGCTTGGTTCATTTCCATGAGCATATTGTCCTATCAATCCAGTAATATCAGCTTGTTCACGACCTTCTGTTTTTTCTTTTGCAGCAAATAAATCATCTAATTTTTGTTCAAATTTTTCTTTACCTCCATGCAAATGAATTAAAGCATTTATATCATGAGGAACATAAAAACTATACTGCCAACTATTCGCTTCTGTGTAATTATTATCTACGGTGTAAGGAGAAAATGGCTCATATAACGTTCCATTTTTTCTGGCTCTCATAAAACCGGTGGTTGGGTCATACACATTCATCCAATGATGACTTCTGTTGGTATAATATTCAAAATCTTTTTTCTTCCCTAATGCATTTGCCATTTGTGCAATACACCAATCATCATAAGCATATTCTAACGTCTTACTCACACTTTCATGCGAATCGTCACTGCGAACATATCCATAACGATTGTAGCTTTCTAATGCATCAGCATCTGCACATCGTTGCTTGGCAATATCCTTCATTTTGATGTCAGATGTCAGATGTCGGTTGTCGGCATTTTTGACATTGCTTACTGCTAACTGCGAATTGCCTATTATATAATCGCTTTCTTGTGTGGCAATATCCTTCATCGCTTCAAAGGCTTTATTGACATCATAGTCTCTTATCCCTTTATTATAAGCATCCCAAATAACACTCACAACATGGTACCCAATCATGCAATTGGTTTCGTTGCTACTGAGTTCCCAAATGGGTAAACGACCACCTTGTTCATATTGTTTGATGAAGGTATTGATAAAATCGTTCGTTCTTTTTTTATCAATGATGGTCAATAATGGATGTAAAGCTCTGTAAGTATCCCACAAACTAAAAACGGTGTAGTAATTAAACTTCCCTTCGGTATTATGTATTTTGTCATCTCGTCCTCTGTATCGTCCATCTACATCATTATAGATTGATGGATGAATCATGCAATGGTATAATGCAGTGTAAAAGATGACTAATTTTTCTTGAGAAGTTGAGCTATTTTCTGATTGAGAAATTTGAATTTTAGATAATTCTTTATTCCATTCTTGCTCACATGATTTTCGATACCAATCAAAATCCCAATTATCTTTTGGCATTTCCTTTGCCAAATTTAAATGAGCGCCTTCTTCATCAACCCCACTTATTGCTACTTTTACTTCTACATTCGGATTCTTAATGACTGTTTTCTCTTTTTCAAATTTAATAATGCATTGATGCGATTTATCTAATTGAATGGCTGTTGTGTTTGTTCCTTTTTTAACAGGTTCATAAATTATATTTTCAATTTTTTTAGAAAACTTGATTTCAAAAAAAACTTTTTGATTTTTTGCCCATGCTTTTGAAAAACGATATCCTTTAATTGTATACTCATCTATTTGCACCATTCTACTATCTAACACTTCATCTCTGTGTTTTAAATCTAATACTACATATTGTTCAGCATTTATGGGGTATTTATATCTATGGTAACCACCATGCAACGTGCTTGTCAGTTCAACTTTCACTTGTGGGTCATCTAAAAAAACTTCATAATAGCCAGCATGTGCTTTTTCTCTCGTATGTGAAAATTTTGAGGCATATTGGTAGTTATCTAATTTCATTTCTTTGGTAACTGGCATTAATAAAATATCTCCATAATCGCTGCAACCAGTTCCACTTAAATGAGTATGACTAAAGCCATAAATAACAGAATCTGAATAATGATACCCACTGCATCCATCCCAACCTTCTAAACGAGTATCGGGACCAACTTGACTAGCACCAAATGGCATGGTGGGTCCAGGGAACGTATGTCCGTGACCACCTGTGCCGATGAAGGGATTTACGAGCGATGTCAGCTGTCCGATGGCAGATGTTTGGCTAGGGGTCGTTTTTTGCTTTTGTGCAAATGAATTAGATGCAATAAAAAGAATACAGAAAATAAATAGTTTCTTCATTGAGTAAAGATAATCAGAAACTGAAATTAACGACACATTTTCAATGCAAATCTGTCGTTGCTTCGCTCATTAGGAGATTTTTTAATCCCGTATTTTTGAAACGATTGTTTCTTCTCGTTTAATGAGGAACAATGTCATAAATAAAAACAAACAAGTTCCATATTGTGTTTCGTAAAGGGGTTCTATCATCATAGCGAAAAAGAAAATAAACCAAATAATAGAGACTAAAAATCCATTGTTATACGATTTAATGAATAAGAAAAGTTGAAGAATTAAAAGATAGATAATTCCTAAGATACCAATTGCTAAACCAAGTACTAAAAACTGATTGTGAGGCAATAAAACGTTTACATTTTTACCTTTAAAATCTTGTTGATAATGCCATTCCATTTCATGAAAAATATCGCCGTAACCAACACCCATAAAAGGATGTTGTTTGATAGATTGCAATGCATAATCGTAAGAAATAAGTCTTCCTTCATCACTGATATTACTTTCCTTATTGGCATTTTTCATTTGCTCAAAAGAATATTTTACATAGTGTAATTTAGCATTAAATGTAGACGAAAATTGATACATCAAAAAAGGCAATAAAATAATTGATAGCAAACTTCCAAGCCCTATCACTCTGTATTTTTTGATCGTAATTAATTTAAAAATGAATATAAAGGCAACTAAATAAAATGCCAACAAACCAGTTTTTGCAGACAAAATATGTAGAAATAAAATGTCATAAAAAACAATTAAAAGCAATGCTATTTTTAGTAGATTATTTTTTTGATGTCTATAAATTTCAATACAAAAAATTATAGAAAGCAAGACGGCAATGCTGTATCGGATATGATCATTTTTAAAAGGAGTTGGAATAACTTTTGAAAAACTATAGCCTAAATCATACATCTCTTTATGAGAAAAATAATTAATGAGCGAATAGGTATTGCCTATTAAATTCAAAAAAACAAATACCAACATGACATATTGAAACCAATTTTCTTTCCAGTTTTTAAATGAATGAAAAGCAAATGGAAGAATTAAAAATGGCAATATCGTTTGAAGTCGTGAAACAAAATAATGTTTGTCATCGCTCCAAAAAAAAGAAATCGACAACAATAAAAAGTAGAAGGTAATCAGCAATAAATAGTTGACTTTTAAAAAAGATTTCCAGTTTTTTTCAAGTTCAAGATTCAATAAGGCTGCGCCTAAAAGAGTCATCATTCCAATGCTAATCATAGCACGAGAAACATAAAGCCCTAAAAGGATAGAAACACACCCCAAGAATTGCAGTAAATGGGTGGGCATGTATCGGATTATATGTTTAAAAAAGTTGTTCAACAATAATTCTGCAAAATAAGACTAAACGTTTTACTTTTGCTATACTTCAAAACTATAATAATAATTTTTTATTGTGTCAAAGACGAACGAATTTATTGAAAAAATAAAATTAGGTGATTTTAGAACCATTGCTAAGGCAATTACGATGGTTGAAAATGATTTAGAAGGCAGTGAAACATTATTATTAAATTTAAAAGCAAATCCCAAAACGAAAGTCATTGGCATCACAGGTCCTCCGGGTGCTGGAAAAAGTACTTTGGTAAATGCACTTTTAAAACATTTAACACAAACTCCAAACCCTTCTCAAGAGGGACACACCCCTAACCCCTCTCAAGAGGGGAATAAAATTGCTGTTCTTTCTGTAGACCCATCGTCTCCTTTTAATTTAGGCGCTTTGCTGGGTGATCGAATTAGAATGAGTGATTTTTATTTGAATGAAAATGTATTTATTCGTTCGTTGGCAAGTCGAGGTTCGTTGGGAGGTTTAAATGCAAAAATAATAGAAATTATTGATGTAGTTAGAGCATCCGTGTTTGATTATATTTTATTAGAAACAGTTGGTGTTGGACAAAGTGAAGTAGAAATTGCAGGCATTGCCGACACGACCATTGTGGTTATGGTTCCTGAAGCCGGCGATGAAGTGCAAACGATGAAAGCTGGTGTGATGGAAATTGCTGACATTTTTGTGGTCAACAAAGCCGATAGAGCCAATGCAGATGAGTTTGTGAAAAACTTAAAAATATTATCTCATTCAAAAGCAACCAATTGGGAAATTCCTGTGGTAAAATGCGTGGCTAGTCAGTAT
>CANHNT010000071.1 GCA_947461985.1 Bacteroidota bacterium
CAAAAAAGAGAAAACTTGTTCCCCGATTGGACAAGTGGCTTGTTAGATACAAGCAGAATTTTAAGTCCACGAATTTTGGATTGTGATGGTGGTTTTGATGTTGCTACTCGAATTCCGTCGGTTAATATCACGGAAAACAAAAATGAATTTAAAATTGAAATGGCTGCACCAGGACTTGAAAGGAAAGATTTTAAAGTAGAAATTGAAAATGATGCATTGTGCATCAGTTCAGAAAAAGAGCAAGAAGAAAAAGAAGAGGATAAAAATTATACCCGTAGAGAATATTCCTACAGCAGTTTTAAACGTACGTTTAGTTTGCCTGACAATTGTATTACTGACAAAATTGATGCAAAATACGATAACGGCATTTTAAATATTACGCTTCCTAAAAAAGAAAATGGGATAAAACCGGCAAAGGAAATAAAAGTGTCCTAACGTATTTATTCAAATTGTTAACCTAATAAATTTAAAAAAATGAAAACCGATTTAGAAATTCAACAAGACGTAATGGAAGAACTTCATTGGCAACCTGTTTTAAATGCTTCTGAAATAGGCGTAGCAGTAAAAAATGGAGTTGTTACACTTTCAGGAACGGTAGATACTTACTTGAAAAAAGTAGAAGCAGAGAATGCCGTAAAAAATGTATCAGGGGTAAAAGCCTTGGCCGAAAATATTGAAATTAAGTTTAGTAATAGCACTAAAAAAAGCGACTCCGATATTGCTGAGACCGTAACGAATGCATTGAAATGGCAAAGTTCAATTGATGAAAATAAATTGAAAATAAAAGTCGAAAATGGTTGGGTCTCTGTAGATGGCGAAACTACTTGGAATTTTCAAAAAAATGCAGTTCAATCTATTGTTGAAAACCTTGTAGGGGTGAAAGGAATAAGTAATAACATTAAAGTTAAACCAACCGTAGAACCTGCTGATATCAAAAAACAAATTAGTTCAGCATTACATCGAAGTGCTTCCCTTGATTCTGAACAAATTTATCCATTAGTTTCTGGTAGAACGGTAACGCTTTCAGGAACAGTTCGTTCTTTTGCAGAAAAAAAAGATGCAGAAAACGCAGCTTGGCTAGCTCCGGGAGTAAGTAAGGTTGTCAATAAACTCGAAATTGAATCTGGTGTGTTTGCCTAATTTTATATAGGCTGTTTTTTTTGTTAGCGTCCATTTTTCTAAATGGACGTTTTTTTATTATAAAAATTTCATTTAATTGAATGTAAAAACGGGTATATATTTTTCCATTGCATTAAGCAAACTAAAATTCTTTTTTATTTTTTTTTCAAAACAATTATGCTCTTTTGTACATTCCCATTAGTTCACCAAAAGCAATAATGTGCTCACTCATTGCTCGTTCGAGTTCTCTGGTTGTTGAAGTAGTAGGTAAATTTAATATTTCTTTTAAAGCATACACTTTAAAACAATATCGATGCATGCCCGAATAAGGACAAGGACCATTATATTTATTTTCACCAAAATCATTTATTCCTTCCGCTTCCATTATTCTTCCTTCTTTTATTTTGCTAATGCTATGAATATTCCAAGCTAACCAATGCTTCCAAATACGGATAGGCGCATCTAAATCCTCCATAATGATAACAAGACATTGGGTATCTTCTGGAGCACCTTTAATATTAAGAGGAGGATTTACGTTTTCACCATCATACGTGTATTTGGTTGGAATAATGGCACCCTCTAAAAATGCGGTGCTTGTAACTTTTAATGTTTTATAGTCTACTGATGTTACAGCATCTATATTTAGTTTATGATGTGGCATAATTTAAAATTGTTTTTTAAAATAAAAAACTACACTCCAAATGGATAGGTTTCAGGAATTTCGTTTCCATGAGGTAAAATGTGTAAGGGGTGCAATGCTTTGGTTTGGTCAAGGTAGATGAATGCATCATATCGCAATGGCATAATACTCGGCACATAATTGCCAAATTTTTCTAATTCAGGATTGTAAACAACACCAATGGCACGATGTTCAATATGATTTTCCATAAACACATCATCATTAAATTCATCCATAATAAATAATTTATTTTCTGCACTTGCACAATGCGAAAGATATTCCCAACTCCCTTTAATGGCATTGGGCATATTCATATTTCTAACTTCTGCTCCCCAATTTCTTCCTGCAATAACGCTACCACTATAAGAGCCAAAACCTACTAATACTATGCCTTTTTCTTGCTGTTGATTCCTGGCTAATTCTCCAATATTGTAAATGCCTTCGTTCGTCATATCGGTAGCCCTTGCATCACCAATATGGGTGTTGTGTGCCCAAATAATGGCTTTAGCATTTTTCCCATGAAAATTTAGTAATTTCTCAAGCGTATCTTCCATATGATTGTCTCTTATATTCCAAGCATGTGGACCGCCTTGTATCATCGCTCGATAATATTTTTCTGCATTAACAGCAACCATAGCATTTTGTTCAGTACTAAAAACATGCTCATGGTCTGAGTTGTACTGAGGCATTTTTCTTCTTACTTCAGCCAATAGATTGATCACTTCTGTCTTGCATAAATTAGGTTCAAATAGGGTTGCTTTGGCATACGATTGCCCTTCACCTTCTTTATAAGGCTCAAAACATTGCATTACTTTTTCTGCTACCCTTAAAGCCAGAGGATCTACTTTTTTTAAATAATTAATTATCGATTCTAGGGATTCCCATAAGCTATATACATCTAAACCATAAAAGCCAACTTTTTTTTCTTTGGGTAATGTAAAATTGTTTTTATGTAGCCATTCTGTAAATGCAATCATTTCCCAATTAGCCCACATCCAAGTTGGCCAGCGTCTAAAATTATTTAATACGCTGTAAGAATTTGGGTCAGCATCCGGGTAGTTTTTTATGTATCTGTTTACACGATAACAATCTGGCCAATCACCTTCAACTGCAATAAAATTGAACCCTTTTTCTTGAATCAGTTTTTTGGTGATAGCACTTCGCCATGTGTAATATTCGTGTGTGCCATGCGATGCTTCTCCTAGCATTACAATACGAGCATCGCCTATTCTATCCATCAGTGGTTTTAAATCTGTTGTATTATTTAATGGATGGGTTTTGTCTTTTATTAATTGAATTGCCATTTCTTCATCCAAATGGCTGCCTTCAGTAAAATATCGTGCCATGTATGCATTTTTGTACGAAGAGACAACAATTTGAATAAAATATAAATGATTACAATCAATGTATTAATTGATTAATTACTCCTTAACCAACAAGGTCGAAAAATACCTTTGTAAAAAGAATAGCAATGAGAGAGAGTTACAAAAGAGAAGGAGTATATAAAGAAATTCAAATACCAATATCAGCAAATATTGCATTAGAAGGGGAGTTGAATATCCCAATGAATTCAAATAGGATTATTATTTTTTCACATGGCAGTGGCAGTAGTAGAAAGAGTTTAAGAAACCAAATGGTTGCAACTCGTTTGCATCAACAAAAAATAGGCAATTAATTGGTTTCAAAAATATTTATAATCCAACAAAAAATAAATTTCAAGAATGATGTTTCAAGATAGAATAGAGGCTGGATATGCCTTAGCAGATAAACTAAAAAAATATGAAAATATGAATGGGGTAGTATTAGCAGTGCCCAAAGGGGGAGTGCCAATTGGTTATGTAGTCGCTAAAGAGTTGGGCTTGCCTTTAGAAATTATTCTTACCAAAAAAATAGGGCATCCTACAAACAAAGAATATGCAATTGGTGCTGCAAGTTTATGGGGTAGTTTTGTGATTCCTCATGAAGAAGTTTCCCAGAAATATATCAATCATGAAATTGAGAGAATTCAAACTTATTTAAAAGAATTGCAGCAAAAATTAGTTACAGGAAGAGAGTCGGAAAATCTTGAAAACAAAATACTCATTGTGATTGATGATGGCATTGCAACCGGAAACACCTTAATGGCTACAATAAATATTTTGAAAAAACATAAGCCAGCAAAAATAATTATTGCTGCTCCAGTATCTTCAAAAAGTGCGTTTGAAAAAATTTCACATTATGTAGATGAACTCGTTGTCTTGTTCATTCCTCAATATTTTGAAGGTGTGGGAGCGTATTACGAAAATTTTGAAGATGTGAATGAAGATGAAGCCCTAGAATATTTAAATAAAATAGATGCATGAAAACAAACGAGCTAAAAAATATTCCTTTTTTATGTTTCGCTAAATAAACAAGATGAGTTATTTTATGTCAGCAGCCGTTAATATAATTTCCAATGGAATCGTATTAATTTTCAATTCAGTTTTAAAATTTCCAATACCTTGAGCATACCAAATATAGCCATCATCTTTTAAAATGCCATTTTCATATCTTTCATTATATACTTTAATGACATTTTTTAGTGTTATTCCATTAACAACTAACGTAGATAATTTTTCTTTGATGGTATATTTATAGGTATCACTTCCATTAATGCCTCCAATCCAAGTTTCATTGATGTTTTTTGCAACGTCTAATGCACATAATTCTGTTTTGTTTGTAGAAGTAGACAATACATAATAATATTTATCCACTTCTTTTCTCGAATAGTTATAACTGCCATCATTGTTTAAATAAACATCATAAATTTTACTGTTAAATGAGGTGTCAAAATTTTGACAAATCGTAGTTTTTCCTGGACTTTTAACTCCAGAGAGATAATTGTCATATTTCCATGTAGAACCCGAAACAGCAGGTTGATAAGATAATGAGTCAATTGAACCAACATTATTAATTGATTCTAATTTGGATTTTTTGCAAGCAGTATTTAAAATTAAAATACTAAATGATAAGATTGTCAATAATTTCATTGTTTTAAAAAATTTATAGTTAAAAATAGAACTTTTTGTCGAAATTTCTGCTAAAACCTTAAAACTAACCAACTTATTAATAAAAAATGAAGTCTTATTGCCAAATTAGAAAAGTATTTATTACTTTTAAAGCTAAATAATATTTATCTTAAAATTATAAAATGAAAAAACTATTATTCTTATCATTTTTTTCAATTGGTATAAGTGTTCATGCTCAAATGTTGCATTTAAAAAATGGTTCATTTATACCAACATCTAATATACAAGACATTAAAAACTTCAATAACTGGAGTGATTATGAATTTAATAATCAAGTTTACTGTATTATTCAATTTGATAAATCAACCTCTTTAACAGAAAGAAATTTAATAGAATCTGAAACAGGCATTCAGTTTTTTGATTATATGCCCAAATGGGCGTTTTTGGCAACAATCCCTAAAAATATTTCAAAATTAGCCTTAGAAAATAAATCCATTAGAGCCATTTTGCCAATGCAAGCAAGTGCTAAAATCGATAAAAAATTAATAGAAAAACCTTATCCTAATTGGATGGTTAAGCAAAATGGTGCGCTCGAAATTTTAGTTGATTTATATTCTACCTTGCCTCAAAGCGAAGTGTTAAGTTTATTTGCTCAAAAAAATATTCAATTTATTGATTGGAAAAATAAGCACACCGCTATAGTACAAATAAATGAAAATAAGCTTACCGAAATAGCATCAATCCCTTGGGTAAAATATGTTCAACCTATTTCGGCACCTACAGAATTAGAGAATTTAACAGAACGAACCAATCACAGAGTTAACACGATTGATGCTTCTTATGCATCTGGTTTGCATTATGATGGTACAGGCGTTAATGTGAGTATTGGTGATGACGGACAAATAGGCCCACATATCGATTTCAAAGGAAGATTATTTAATCATTCTAATACGAATGTTTTAGCAAATACACATGCCGATCATGTTGCAGGAATTGTTGGTGGTGGAGGAAATTTTAATCCGATTGCGTCTGGAAACGGAAGAGGATCTAATTTACATATATATGACTACTACGATAATCTTACCAATGCGACTGTTGATTACAATACTTTAGGGGTTCGAATATTAACAAATTCATTAGGTCAAGGTTGCAATGCTGGTTACAACAGTGATGCTCAAGACATGGATTTATTAATCCGATCAAATAAATCTCTATTAAGTATACACTCCTCAGGAAACAGTGGTAATGGCACTTGTGGAGGAAACTCTCAAGGGTTTTTTACTATAACTGGTGGATATAAAGCTGGCAAAAATGCAATTTCAACAGGAAATATTTCAAATGAGGATGCCTTAGAACCCTCTAGTAGCAAAGGCCCTTCTGAAGATGGTCGTTTAAAGCCAGAAATTGTTGCCACAGGTGCCGATGTTTATTCGACCCAGCCAAATAATATGTATGCTTCATTCACTGGAACTTCAATGGCTTGCCCAGGAGTAGCAGGCACATTGGCAAGCTTGTATCAAGCCTATCGATTTGAAAACGCAGGAGCAGACCCTTACAGCGCTTTAATGAAAGCACTATTATTGAATACAGCGGATGATTTAGGTACACAGGGTCCTGATTTTAAATTTGGTTTTGGTCGTATAAATGCAAGAAGAGCATTTAATGCAATGAAAAATCAACAATACATCATTGATTCTTTGAATAATGGAGATTTGAAAAATTTCGTAATTAATGTTCCGAATAATGTTAGTCAAATGAAAGTAATGTGCTATTGGCATGATATTGAAGGCAATCCTGCAAGTAGTGTGGCTTTAGTAAATGATATTAATATAATGATGGAAGATGCGAACGCATATACTTTTCTTCCTCTAGTTATGAATAATGCAAATAATAATATTACACTGAATGCAGCAGCAACAGAAAATATAGATGCAATTAATAATGTAGAACAAATAGTTATAGATGTACCACAAGGTGGAAATTATACACTTTATGTAGAAGGAATTAATATTCCTCAAGGGCCTCAAAAATTTGTAATTTCATATGAGTTTTTAACAGACTCTGTCAACTTAACTTATCCTACAGGAGGAGAATCTTTTGCCAATGGAGTAACTGAAAGAATAAGATGGGATGCATTTAGTAATAATTTAGGGACTTTTAAATTGGAATATTCAGCAAATGCTGGGGCAACTTGGAATACCATTGCTAATGCAGTTCAAGCGAATAGAAGATATTATGACTGGACACCTCCTAATAATTTAAACACAGGAAAAATGTTGGTGAAAGTTACAAGAGGTTCTAATAGTGATCAAAGCGATACTTTATTTACTGTTTTAGGTGTTCCTACAAATTTAGTAGTTGATACAGCTTGTGGTACTACGTTTCATTTGAAGTGGAATGCATTGCCAGGTGCTGAAAGTTATACTATTTATCAGTTAGGTGCAAAATATATGGATTCAATTGGTACTTCAAATACGAACGATTTTTATATAACTTCAGGAACCAATACAATCGATACTTTTTACTTTGCAGTTTCAGCTAATAAAAACAGTAATGGAGCTAAAGGATTAAGAACAATTACAATTGTTAAACTTCCTGGAGATATTAATTGCTTAAATGACGCTACTAGTCTTTTTACTTCAGTGCCAATAAATAATGTATATGATTGTCATCCTTCTGTAAATCAAGTGCCAATAAGCACAAGGATCAAAAATGTTGGTTTAAAAGATTTATATAATGTACCTGTTGTTTATCAAATTGATGCTAATCCTGTGATTACAGAAACAATTATTGGTCTTCTAGCAATTGGGGATTCAATCAATTACACATTCACCACCTTAGCCAATTTTAATACTGCCGGTAATCATGTCGTAAAAGTATGGTCAAAATTATTGAATGACATCGATCGTTCAAATGATACCTCAAAGACAAATGTAGTAATTTTAACACCAACAGTTGCCAATGCACCGAGTTTGGAAACCTTTGAAGGGGCAATTTTCCCTCCACTTGGATGGAAAGTAATTGACAATGATACCAATGTTAAATGGCAAAAAACATTGTGTTTTGCTGGTGCAACTCCGGGTAATACCCACGCAGCTTACATGGACTTTTTTAACTACACAAAACTAGGTAAAAATGATGAATTAGAAACGTTACAATATGATTTAACCAACATTACAACTGATTCTGTCATCGTAAAATTTGATGTTGCCAGTGCTTATCGAATTGATAAAAATGACTCATTAAGTATTTCAGTTTCAGAAGATTGTACCGCTACTTTTATACCCACTAATTATTTGAAATGGGGCGCAAATTTAGCGACTACAGGAATGATGAATACAATTTATTCTCCTACACAAATAGGGCAGTGGAGAAAAGATCAAGTAGATTTAAGTAATTATATAGGTAAAAAAATATTTTTGCGATTTAATGCGACGAATCAAAATGGAAATAATATTTATATAGATAATGTAAATTTTGAAGCTAAAAATGCAACCCCATTAAATGCAACGAATATATCATTAATACAATCTTGTAACGTGTATCCAAATCCTTCTAATGGGAAATACACCATCGAAATTAAATCGAATGAAAATAAATTAGTAAACTATTCGGTGTATGATTTTACAGGAAGAAAAGTGAAACAAATTCAAGTGATGTTAACATCGAATCAAATTAATAAATCCAATATTGATATTTCTAATTTTGCTAATGGAATGTATATTTTAGAAGTTTCTGATGGACAAAATTCAATGAAATTTAAATTGAATAAATTTTAAGAATTACCCTAATTAATTATAAAAAAAACTGGATTGAAATTTCAATCCAGTTTTTTTATACCAATAATTTATTTTTTCTTGGCTCTTTTTTTAGGTTTCCCATATTTTAAAAGCATTTTATCTTTGTGCCTAACCA
>CANHNT010000072.1 GCA_947461985.1 Bacteroidota bacterium
CTTTTTATTCTTCGATAAAATGAAAGAAGAAAAAATTAAATTATATGGTTATGAAACCTTAAAACAGTTTAAAATAAATAAATCGAAGCCAACTACTAAAGTTTATATATCGTCTAATTTAGATTGGTTTGATACCGAAATTGACATTAAATTTGGAGAAGAGACCACCACTTTATCAGATATTCAAAAGGCATTAAAAGCAAAACAAAATTATGTTTCCTTAGGCGATGGCAGTTATGGTTTATTGCCAGAAGAGTGGCTGCAAAAGTTTTCATTGCTGTTTAAAATGGCAGAAACCAAAGGTCAAACATTAAAAGTAAGCAAGTATAATTTTACGGTTATTGATGAATTGCATGATTTAATTGATGATGAAGACATTAAAACAGAATTAGAAGAAAAGAAACAAAATTTATTAAACGAAACACCTGATAAATACTCAAATATAGAAATTCCAACAGAGCTAAATGCCACACTAAGACCTTATCAAAAAGCAGGTTTTCAATGGTTGGCTTATTTGGATACCATTAAATGGGGTGGCTTGTTAGCCGATGATATGGGGCTTGGTAAAACCATTCAAACGCTTACGTTTTTACAATATTATAAAAACAAATATGGCAAATTAAGAGCAATGGTGGTTTGTCCGACTACGCTTTTATTTAACTGGGAAAATGAGATTAAAAAATTTACTCCAGGCATCACCTATTTAATTCAACATGGTCCTACTAGAACATCTCGTGCAGACGAATTAGATAAATATGAAATTATCATTTCTACCTACGGAACCTTGCGAAGTGATGTAGAAATGTTGGTGAATTTAGAGTTTGATTACGTGGTTTTAGATGAATCGCAAACAATCAAAAATCCTACTTCAAAAGTGGCAAAAGCAGCGCAATTAATTCCGAGTAAAAATAGAATTGCATTGAGTGGTACGCCTATGCAAAACAATACGTTTGATATGTATTCTCAAATGAATTTTTTGAACCCTGGTATGTTAGGAACCAAAGAATTTTTTAAAGAACAATTTGCAAAACCAATTGATAAATTTCAGGAAGTAGAAACGAAACAACATTTACGAAAATTAATTTTCCCGTTTTTATTAAGAAGAACGAAAGAACAGGTTGCTAAAGATTTACCAGAAAAAACAGAAATTACCTTGTTTTGTGAAATGGGCAAAGAGCAACGCACCATTTATGATATGTATCGAAATATGTATCGTTCTCAAATTTTAGGAACCATCGACAATCAAGGAATCGAGAAATCACAATTTGCAATTTTACAAGGTTTAATGAAACTTCGACAAATTTGTGATTCTCCTGCCATCTTAAAAGAAGAAACTAAATTGCCAAACCACAGTGTGAAAATTGATGAATTGGTTAGAGAATTAGAAGATAATATGGGCGACCATAAAGCCTTAGTATTTTCACAGTTTTTAGGTATGCTTGGTTTAATTAAAGAAAAATTAATTGAAAAAAATATTCCGTATCAATATTTTGATGGAAGTTTTACAGCTCAACAACGTGAAAATGCAATTAGAGAATTTCAAGATAAAGACGAGTGTAAAGTATTCTTAATTTCCTTAAAAGCCGGTGGTATGGGGTTAAATTTAACCTCGGCAGATTATGTTTACTTGGTTGATCCATGGTGGAATCCTGCGGTAGAACAACAAGCTATTGATAGAACGCATCGAATTGGGCAAACTAAAAATATTTTTGCCTACCGATTAATTTGTAAGGATACTGTGGAGGAAAAAATTATGACGTTAAAAGAAAAGAAAAATTCATTAGTAAAGGATATTGTGAGTGATGATACACACATGATTAAACAATTAACTAAAGAGGACGTTTCCTATTTATTTAGCTAATTGCTTGATGAATTGGAGATTTGAATGAATATTTTACAAAAAATCGAATTCAAGTTTCTTTTTTGCTTCCTTTTAATGTGATAGAAAAATATATCTTGTAAGTAAAAAATATCAGAGGATTAAAATCGTTTGTTTATCCGTTGCTTTCAATAAAATTATAATAATCATTAAAGTTTGCTTTATTTATGAATAACTATATCAATTCATTACATTTGCATTCTTAAAAAAAATATTCAAAAATGGCTTTACAAGCAGGTATCGTAGGACTTCCAAATGTAGGAAAATCAACCCTTTTTAATGCAGTCAGCAACAGTGCAAAAGCACAAGCAAGTAATTACAGATTTTGTACGATAGAACCCAATGTTGGTTTAGTAGACGTACCTGACGACCGTTTAAATAAATTAAGAGATTTAGTAATTCCTAATAGAGTAGTGCCTACACAACTTGAAATTGTAGATATTGCCGGCTTAGTAAAAGGTGCTAGTAAAGGAGAAGGTTTAGGAAATAAGTTTTTAGCAAATATTAGAGAAGTGGATGCAATTATACATGTCATTAGATGTTTTGAAGATGAAAATGTGTTGCGTGAAGAAGGAATCATTAATCCAATGGGCGATAAAGATATTATCGACACCGAATTGCAACTAAAAGACTTAGATGGTATTGAACGAAAAATACCTAAAGTAGAAAAATTATCTAAGAATGATCCAAAGGCAAAAGCGGAATTAGATGTTTTGTTGCTTTGTAAAAAAACATTGGATGATGGAAAAAATATCAGAAGCTTAGGCTTGTCGAAAGAAGATAAATCGGCAATTGCAGATTTAAATTGTTTGACAGACAAACGCGTTTTATACATTGCCAATGTAGATGAGGCAAGCATGCACTCGGGTAATAAATTTTCGGAAGCATTAATTGAAGGTGTAAAAGATGAAGGAGCTCAAGTTATCGTAATGTGTAATAATGCCGAAGCTCAAATTGCTGAAATTGAAAATGAAGAAGATAAACTAATGTTTATGGAAGAGTATGGCATGAAAGAACCTGCTTTAAATCGTTTAATTCAATCTGCCTATAAATTATTAAACCTTGAAACCTATTTCACAGTGGGGGTGCAAGAAGTAAGGGCTTGGACTATTATGAATGGGTGGAAAGCGCCTCAAGCGGCAAGCGTTATTCACAATGATTTTGAAAAAGGATTTATTAAAGCAGAAGTTATTTCATACGAAGATTTTATTCAATATAAATCTGAAGTAGCTTGTAAAGAAGTTGGTAAATTAAGAATTGAAGGAAAAGAATACATTGTTAAAGATGGCGACATCATGCATTTCAGATTTAATGTTTAAGTAAATATTTTATTTTTGGTCACAAAAATATTTTTATTATATTTACATTAACAAAATTTAAGTAAGATGAAAAAAATAATCATTGGTTCTATATTAACTGCTGTCAGTTTTTGCAGCAATGCACAACAAAAAAGTAGAGAATTTGGATATAATATTGGAACAAGTAATTATCTAGGAGACCTACAAACAAAAAATAAAACGTATAAATGGCCAGGATTTTCGACTGGTATTTTCGTTAAACAAAATTTGAATCCTATGTTCGCTATAAAAGGGTTTATAAATTATGCAAGAATTAGTGGTGATGACGCTAAAACATTTTCTCAAAGCCAAATCAATAGAAATTTAAGTTTTAGATCTTTTGTTTTAGAGTGGGGTGTAGTTGGAGAATTAAATTTACTGCCATTTAACCGATATACAGAACAAAGAGATAGCAGACATTATAATTTTACACCGTTTTTATATGCTGGATTAAATGTTTTTCATTTTAATCCTAAAACGTATTATAATGGTCAATGGATTGCACTTCAACCATTATCAACCGAAGGGCAAAATACAAGTATTAATGCGCAGCGAAATTATAGATTAACTCAAGTTGCATTGCCTTTTGGATTTGGATTTAAGTTTCAAATAACTCCCGAAATTACCATTGCATATGAAATGGGAGCTAGAAAAACATTTACAGATTACTTAGATGATGTAAGTACTAATTACACCGACTTATCTCTTTTAGCTGCAGTAAAAGGAAATTTAGCTGCTGAACTTTCATACCGAGGGGATGAAGTAAAAGGAAATGAACTTACAAGTTCTTATTTAGGTGAGCAACGTGGAAATTCGAGTAACAAAGATTGGTACTTGATTAACAGTTTTTCAATAAGCTATAAATTGTATAAAAGATACAGTAGCAGATTCTAAAATCGATATTAAACGAATTATTTTAAAAAGTTTCAATTTTATTGAAACTTTTTTGTTTAATGTGAAATAATTATTTTTTGATGACAAACAATTTTTTTATCAGAGATAATTCGTAGAAAATAAATCCCATTTTTAAAATCTTTTGTACTGATATTTTCTGTGCTAAAACAGGAAGGTTTTGAGGTTATTTTATTTCCAAAAATATCAAATAATTCTAGATTAAAATAATTATTTTCATATTTTATTGCAATGTTTTCATGCACAGGATTAGGATAAATGGCAATATTATTTTTAGTATTATCCGTGTTCAAAGATGAAGGATTACAAACCAGGCGATTCATTTTTTGCCAAATGGTATCATTCAACAAAAAAGATACTTCACCGCCGTCTGGAGAATTCCCCATTCTAATAAAAACTAAATTTTGACTTGGAACAACATTAATTAATTGGCCATTTTTACCAATAGCAGCAATCATATCAGTTGGTGCAGCTAGAGCTATCATACTTGAAAAAACTAATTGTGAACTTGGTGCCATAAAGGAAGTTTTCCCATTTAACCACCATAAATAGCCATATGCTTTATTCAATTGTTGTGATGTATTGGTCATTTGATTAAAGTAATTTGAATCTGATAATATTGGAGTAGAATTCCATTTTCCTTTATTTAAAATTAATAATCCAAAACGAGCCATGCTTCTAGGTGTACTCCAAAAAACATTGTCAAATGATGGTTGAACAAACAAGCCAGTCATGCCAGTTGGAGTTTTTAATTTTTGATTGATATAACTATTTAATGTTTGACCTGTAGCAGCAGAAATTACATCGTCAAGCAGTGTATAAGGCCCATTGTGATATGCCCAACGAGTTGCTGCATTTGCTTTATATTTTAAACAAGTATCAATCGTACAATGATTATCAGTAACGCCATCGTCCAATCCTGAAGTCATTGTTAATTGGTTTTTAATAGTAATATTGTTTTCTTGAGTCAATGTGCAATCTGTCCAACCAAGACCTAAATATTGACTCGTTTTGTCATTGATAGATAAATAGTTTTCTTGTTGTGCTATTCCTGTCATAAACGAAGTAATGGTTTTCCCTGCAGATGCCCAGTACCAAATACTGTCTTTAGTAAATGTTCCGAAATATTTTTCTAAAACTATTTTGCCATCTTTTAATACGATGAAAGCTTTTGAATTTGCACCTTCCAAATAATTATATAAAGAATCTATTCTATCAGTACACCAACCTAATGTACCAGGAGAAATAGTATCCCATGTAGTTCCTGTTGTTGGTGGAAAATAAAGTGTTTGAGATTTTGATGAAAATGAAATGAGGATTAAAGTAATAACGAGAATAAATTTTTGCATAATAATTTTTTTATTGAGACTAAATTAATCATTGAGAGTTAAAATTATCTTATTTCATATTAATTCCTTTATCTGAATTTCCAACATTAAAAATATAAAAGCATAGTTGTTTTGGAACCCATTTCATTGTTGTATTGTCATAAGAAAAGGAGGTAGTAGGAATCAGCATTTCATTTTTATTTTTCACAGCATATTCAATTAAATTCAAATTTCCTTTATGTGAAAAATGAATGTAAACATCACTAGCTAATTCCGAAATATCTGAAACCCAATTTATATTTGTTGCTTTAAGTTGCTTAATAATTATTTTTTCATTTTCAGTTTTTTCATTGCTGTGTAAACGCATAGGCATCGCTATTCCGCTAAATGGAACTAAACTAGGATAAGTAGTGTAGAAGAGAGTTACCAGCTTTGAGTCAATTTTATCATTTAATTCTTTCTCACATATAATAAGGGATTCATACACTCTAGCTAAAAATAATTTTTCATATTCTTGGTCAATGGTAAGGTCATTTAAAATACTTTCTAAATAGGATTGAGCTTCTTTATATTCTCCCTTCTTCATTAATAATTTTGCTGTAAATAATTTGTAATAGCGTTTAACATGAAATCTTTTTTCTGCAGCAATTTCTTTTTTAAATCGCTCTAAAAAATAGTTAGTGCTAAAGCCATCAATCAAAGCCCAAACTTCATCAAACGAAATCGTACTTTCTGTCGAAAATAATTTGTAAACCACATTATCACGTTCAGGATTGGTAGCAAATTGATTGATAATTAAAAATTGCATTCCGTATTTTTCAATTGTTTTTTGTGCAATTAATCCAACCGTGTTGGGCGAAAAATACCAGCGTTTATCTAAAAACTTAAGTCGTTCAATTTCTTTAACCTTAATCATTAAATTCATTAAAGCAACGGTAAAGTCATAATGACTTTGTCCCAATGTCGTTCCGATATGAATCTCTTTAAATTGCTCAGCTTTTAATGCATATCGTTTTGCAAATTCGATTTGACCATCGTACAATAAATCTCTTGCCAACGCAATATTGTACCAGCCAAATCCTGGAGTAGAACCATTGGCTTTAATAACTTCCTTCAATTCATTAATACCCACTTTTGGTGCACCTTTGTATGCATTTATGATAGACGAATAATAAAAAGATTCCTTCATTCGTTTGTCTCCTGCTTCTTCTTTTTTTGCAATAGAATAATATTCTTCGGCTTCTTTAAATTTTGCTTGAATGGCACAAAACGTAGCGAAGTTATTATTAGGAAATGCAACCGTTTTTCGTAGTTTTTCATAATAATAAGCACCCGATTCGATATTTAATTGATAGCTATATAAAACAGATTTATAATGCCAAACACCAGGCATTTTTGTTGCCTCAAAATCAATTGAAAAAATAGTTTTATTTAATTGAGCATCGCGTTTTATTTTGGTTATGCTGCTGTCTAATAGTTTATTAGCATAGGCTTCATTTTCTTTAATTGAATTTTTTAAAAATGAAAATTTACTATTTGTATAAAAACGATTACGATGAACGGTCCAAGCTAAATAATTAAATGTTTCTAAATACATTTCATCTTGCAAATTGAGTTTTTTGCAATTTTGAAGCAAAGCCCAAAGCTTTTGTTGGTCATCTGTATTGCTGTAACAATTCATCAAGCAATAACTCAAATAGTCCCAATCTTTATGGTACTTCATCAATGGAATATAATCCATGACATTGGCTGTTCGAGTACTCAGCTGTTTTTTAAAATCTTTCAGCATCAAATTGGCTGCTTTTTGCAATTGTTCGCCTGCTGCTTTAAAACCCAAATAGTCTGCCGCATGTTCATATTTATAAGTTCCTTCTAACAGCCAACCCACATAATAGGTGCTATCAATTCGTTTAAATTCTCGTCCACGTGGCAATGCATCTTTGCTGTTATATTCTACACCTTGTCGTTTTGCATCAATTTCGAAGCGCAAGGCATCTTTACTTTGAGCTTGAAGAGTAAAAGGTTGAAAGTAAAAAAGTAGAAAGTAGAAAGTTAACTTAAATAAGTAAGTATAAAACTTCCCATCTTGAGGAGGGATTGAGAGAGGTGTCATATTGGGTTTAAATAAAATCATTTAAAATCTTTCTCTAAAATGTCTCTCAACCGTTTTGGCATAGCTACTCTTTTTTGAATTTTCGGGTCAAAAAAAGTTAATGTAATTTCACTTGTGTGTATCAATTCATTTTTTTCATTAAACAATTTATGATGAAAAGTGACAAAAGGAATATCTAATAATTCTTTCATGGTTGTTTCCACTCTAATATTATCTTCATATAAAGCAGGGCGCAAAAATTTGGCACTCATTTTTACCACAGGCATTACAATGCCGTCTTTCTCCATTTCAGAATAAGGGTAGCCAGCTTCACGAATCATTTCGCCTCTGCCAACCTCATAATAAGCAGCGTAGTTTCCATGATGCAAAAAGCCCATTTGGTCAACCTCTGCATAGCGAACTCTGATATGTGTAACTGATTTTACCATATTATTTTATTTCAAAATGAAGCAATTCCTCCTCACCAATTTTTGCTAACAATTTATCGCCAATGGCAACGGGTCCAACACCTTCAGGAGTTCCTGTATAAATGACATCACCCATGTTCAACGAAAAATATTGACTAACATAACTGATGATTTTATCGAAATTGAAAATTACATCATTCGTATTTCCATTTTGTACCAACTCATTATTTTTAAATAATGAAAATTGAATATTGTTTTTCTTTTCTTCTTCTGAAATAGGCATCCATTTCCCAATAACAGCCGATTGGTCAAAAGCTTTTGCAATTTCCCAAGGCAATCCTTTTTTCTTTTGTTGTTCTTGCAAATCTCTTGCGGTAAAGTCAATACCTACTGTAATTGCGTCATAATATTTTGACGCAAATTTTTCTTGAATGGCTTTCCCGTTTTTGCAAATACGCAAAACAATTTCACATTCATAATGCAAATCTTTTGTAATATTTGGGTAATAAAAAGGTTTGTTATCCGTCAATAAAGCATTGGCAGGTTTCATAAAAACTACAGGTTCAGTAGGAATCTCATTTTTTAATTCCAAGGCATGCGCACCATAATTTCGACCTATACAAAATA
>CANHNT010000073.1 GCA_947461985.1 Bacteroidota bacterium
ATTTTCTCAAATTAAAATAGGGTACTCAAAATTATTCTACAAAATCTTCAAAATTATCTCTGTCAATAAATGAAGATGAAGTTATCGTATAGGCATTTAAAATAGAGGTTGGTATTTTTTTTCGATTTGTTTTCATACCTAATTTTCGGAATGTAATCCAAATATTAAGCCTAATTTTTTGAATAAGGATAATTCTTTAACTCCTAATTGCCTCCACAGGATTTAATTTTGAAGCCCTAATTGCTGGAATAATGCCGGCAATAATTCCTACCAAAACACTTACTCCCACACCGATCATAAAATTAAAAAAAGACATAAACAATGGAAAATTAATAGTGCTCGACATTATTTTAGACAATATGAAAACAAACAAAATGCCTATTAACCCACCTAAAAGACATAAAATAATGGATTCTATTAAAAACTCGGCTAAAATAGTTTTGGGTTTAGCACCTAAGGCTTTTTTTAGTCCTATTTGAGAGGTTCTTTCTTTTACGGATACAAACATAATGTTGGCAATGCCAAAACTACCCACTAATAATGAAAAGAAAGCGATAATAAAACCGCCTACATTAAACATGGCAAAAATAGAATCAATGCTGCTTTGAATAGCATCTAATTGATTAAACGAAAAATTGTCTTTATCTTTTGGTTTCAATGATCGAGAAGTACGCAACACCGATTTGATTTCGTACTTCATTTCTTTTAAATTCACTCCTGGTCTCGATTTGACCATGATCATGGGGTCAATAAATCCATTGCCTGCATTGTTGTCTATATTTCTAATTGAAGAAACATATAAATAGGATAGAATCATTCCATTGTCAAAGTCAAAGCCTGTCATGGTTCTGCCTTGTTTTTTCATGACTCCAATGATTTGAAATTTCTTTCCGAAAATAGTCAAAATTTTTCCGATAGGAGAAATGTTCGTGCCAAATAATTCATCCGCAACATTGTAACCAATTACTACGGTATTGCTTTTACCAGAGTTCATTTCGGATAACGAAAAATAACGACCTTCATTGATGTCAATGGGTTGAAGTTTATTAAAATCGTAGGTAACGGCAAATACATTCACACCAGAAACGGCATTGTTTTCAAACTGCAAATTTTGACTTTCATCAGAATAGCAAAGAGTTGCATAAGCAGCAGAATTTACATTTTCTTGAATTTTTTTCAACTCTGCATAATTGCAAATAGGCCTTGCTTTGTATTTCCACCATTGATATTCGCCTTCATCTTCTGGTATCCAAGGAAACTTACCAATATATAACACATTGCTTCCAAGCGATTGCATATTGTTTTTGATGTTTTGTTGCAAACTATCAAAAACCGTTAAAATGCTGACAATGCAAAATACCCCAATGGTAACGCCTAGCAACGACAAAAACGTACGAAGCTTGTTGGCTCGTAGCTCTTGAAAAGCCATAATGATATTTTGTAAATAAACGGAACTCATTGTTTTTAGAATTCGTAAAGATAATTCGTAAAAACTATATTCTCGTTTGTAGATTTGCAAAATTATATGGATAGTAGCAGCGCACGAAAAACTTGGCGATTAATTATTGGTGAAAGAGAATTTTCGTTGTTTATTTTCACTCGATTTATCATCATTTTTTCACTTTTTTTACAAACCACAGTCGTGAGTTATTTAATGTATAAACTCACCAAAAATCCGTTGTCATTGGGGTTAATCGGTTTGGCAGAAGTGATACCTGCTTTTGGGTTTGCATTTGTAGCTGGTTATTTTGTCGATAAACGAATTAAGCGAAATGTGTATTTGGCTTGTGTCGTTTTTTATGTCATCAATTCATTGTTGGTTTTAGGCATTACGTCGCATTATTTTATGCAAAACAACAGCACCCAAACAATCGAGTGGTTAATTTATTTAACGATGTTTTTAAGTGGCTCAATCAGGGCTTTTTTAGCGCCAGCTTCGTTTTCATTATTGCCTTTGCTTGTTAAAAAAGACGATTTGCCACAAGCGATTACTTGGAGCAGTACCTCATGGATGTTGGGCTCCGTGTTAGGTCCTTTAGCAGGCGGTTTGTTGATGTCGAAAATGGGTGTCTCATTAACCATTTCGATCTCCGTTTTTTTATTATTCAGTGCAGTATTTTGCATGCTTAATGTCAAACCTAAAGATTCAATTCCAATGAAAGAGGTGGGAATGATTGAGGGATTAAAACAAGGCTTTCGCTTTGTGTTTAAAACAGAAGTCATTTTAGCTGTATTGAGTTTAGATTTATTTGCTGTGCTTTTTGGAGGTGCAGAAGCTTTACTGCCTGTGTTTTCGAGCGAAATTTTAAAAGTCGGAGAAGTGGGTTATGGTTGGTTACGAAGTGCACATGGCATAGGTTCAATCATTTTATTATTCGTATTAGCTTATCTTCCGTTGAAAAATAATATTGGAATGAAATTGTTGGTTTCAGTATTTTTATTTGGATTATGTATTGTTTTATTTGGCATTTCGACCAATGTATATTTATCCTTTTTTCTGTTGCTATCTGCAGGATTGTTTGATGGAGTGAGTGTGGTGATTCGGCACTCAATTTTACAACTCAATACGCCTGAAGAATTAAAAGGACGGGTTTCCTCCATCAATATGATGTTCATTAGCTCGAGCAACGAATTGGGTGCTTTTGAAAGTGGTTTCACAGCTCGTTTAATGGGCACGGTTTCAGCTGTAGTTTTTGGTGGTATGATGACGATGTTGGTGGTTGGTTTTACCTATTTTAAAGCACCGAGTTTGAAGAAATTGAAATTATAAAAAGATGTCGGATGTCGGATATCAGATGTTGGATGTCAGATGTCGGATGTCAGGAATGCAATTTGATAAATTTATAAATGGCATGAACTATAGAGTTTGTAAATCTAAACATCCACAAAAGTAAGCGTTTAATCACCCTTCTTCCTAAAGGAGAAGGGATGGGGTTGATGTCTAAATATCAATTATAATCTTTATTGATTTTGAAAAATTAGTTGGGCGGCACACACGCTTTTCGTTCCAATCTTTTTGCTTCAAAGCAAGCAAAAAGGATTTCCACTTCAATCGTTGCCGCAATAAAATTAAATATTCACAGCATGTAAGAAAAAATAAATTTATCTTTATATAAATATTTTTAATATGAAACCTAAATTTTTGCTCATTGTTTTCTTATTTCTTTCCCTAAAATCATTTTCTCAAAACTATATTCCAATGAATTTGGATACGAGTTGTTATTGGGTAAATGATTTTCATTATTATGATGGATTTTCAGGTAGTCCTTTTAGTTGTACAGGTGAAACAACTTCTTATGTTGAAAAAGATTCTTTGATAAATAATACTAATTATAAGAAAGTAATAACCTATTCTAGTTCTGATTTTACAAGTAGTATTAATACAATTCAAATGAAATTTCAATGTTATTCGAAGGCTCCTAAAAATATTTCTATTTTTTTACGAGAAGACACTATTCAAAAAAAAATATTTTATTTAGTTGATTTTCTTTCAGGGCAAGAATTAGAATTGTTAGACTTCGGCTTGAATATAGGAGATTCAGTACATTCAACAGCAAGTATGTCTCCAATTGTAGATTCTTTGTCAATAGTAAATTTTAATGGAATAAATAGAAATGTAATTTTTAGTACAGCTGGTATAGTTGGACTTTATTCTATAATAGAAGGAGTAGGAGCTTCCTATAACTTTCCTTTAGGAGGTTATGGAGAGTGGTTAATGCCTATATTTGCCCTCAAATGCTACTCAAAAGGAGGTCAAATACTTTATGGTGATACTTCACAACCATGTCTAAAAAGACCAGCAATTGCTGTCTCAACGAAAGATGTTTTTAAAAATAATTTCACGTTAACTTATTCAAATAATTCGTTTCAAATAAATAATCCCAACAATGAAAAATTGAATATAGTTTTGTTAGATTTAACGGGCAATAAAATCATTTCAGAAACAACGAATTCCATTTATTATCAATCAAAAATCGCCAATTCAATTTCTACAGGAATTTATTTTTTACAAGTAGGAAACGAAAAAGGACGTGTAGTAAAGAAAATTATTGTTGAGTAAAATCTTACGCTAACATTTCCAAAGTAGAAAACAAAAAAGAGCAAAGAAAAATCTTTGCTCTTTTTTTATAATTAACTACAGTCTAATATCTAAAATCTAGATACTCAAATCTAATTACTGCATGATTCTACCTCCACCAGCAAAATATTTCGACCAATAGGCATTGCCTAAATTAGCGATTGAAACCCCTTTGCTTGATGCAGAATGTACAAAAAAGTTGTTTCTTAAATATACACCCACATGTGAAATTCTTGAAGTACCAACTCTAAAGAAAACTAAATCACCTTCTTTTAAATCATCTTTAGCAATTCTTTTTGCTTCACTAAATTGCAAACAAGCTGTTCTTAAAATATCATAACCAAAAACGTATTGATATAAATGTTGAACAAATGCACTGCAATCCACTCCTTTTTTCGTTGTTCCACCCATTCTATATTTTACTCCGTACCATTCGTCAATAAAACGATAGAGCATAACATTCGAAATTTGATTCGGCATCACATCAATCATAGATGAATATTTGTCTTTTACCCAATCTAACATATTCGAAGCCATTGAAGGTTCCTCTTTTTTAACAGCAATTGTTGCGGGCGCTGTTTTAGTAACCATTCTTGATTTTAAAATATCATCCGCACTAACAATCGACTTTGTATTGGCAACAGTTTTTGTAGCAGTAAATGGGTCTGCTTTTTTTGTGGGAGTTAAATTATTTACGTTTAATGGAGCTTTTGGGTTTAAAACTACTTTTTGTGCGACCTCAGTGGGAGTTGATTTTTTATAAGTAGCTTTTGAATTAGGTTCTATTCTTTCTTTGTTTTGAGCAATAGATAAAACACTCGTTGAAACGAGTAAAAAAGCCATAAAGCCAAATTTCTTTAGTACTTGCATGATGTCAGAATTTTTTGGTTATTGCAAATATAATACATCAAAACCTTTTTAGCTAGTGTTTGACTGTTGTATTCGTGTTAAAAACTGCCTTTTCACCTCTTTTTTTAGCGATTTGCAAACTAGATGTTAATGAAAATTGCTATTTATTAATGTTTGAGTGTACTCGTTATTTGGGTGGGCATACAATTCTTCTGCATTGTTTTGCTCTACAATGACTCCTTTTTGCATCACAGAAATATGATCGCAAATATGTTTTACAACACCTAAGTCATGCGAAATAAACAAATAAGAAAGTTTAAATTCTTCTCGTAGAGAAACCAATAAATTCAACACTTGTGCTTGCACACTCACATCTAATGCCGATACACTTTCGTCACAAATAATAAATGAAGGTTGCACGGCCAAGCATCGAGCAATCGAAATTCGTTGGCGTTGTCCACCTGAAAATTCATGCGGATAGCGATTGAAATGTGCTGGCAAAAGACCTACTTTCTCAAGCAATTCGGCTACTTTTTCTTTTCGTTCATTGGGTTTAAAAATGCCATGCACATGCATGGGTTCTAAAATGGCATTCCCAATTGAAATTCTTGGATTAAGAGACGAGTAGGGGTCTTGAAAAATGATTTGAACCTTACTCCTGTATTCTTTTAATTCACTCTTTGAAAAATCATTTATGTTTTTCCCTTTATATAAAATTTCGCCTGCTGTAATGTCAACTAATTTCACCATCGCTTTGCCAATAGTGGTTTTTCCACATCCACTTTCGCCAACTAAGCCCATGGTTTCGCTTTCATGAATGGTTAATTTTACCTCATTTACAGCCTTAAAAAAAGCAGTGGGCTTCCCAAAGAAATTGGTTTTTGTTGGATACCAAATGTTCAAATTGTTGATTTCAAAAATAGGGGCGTTTTGTTGTAAAGTTGCAATTCGTTCATTAAAAGATTCAATCGAAATGCTATTAGATTCTGGAGTGTACTTTTCTTCTTTCGAAATAATTTCTTCTACCGTTTTTAAATATTTAACGCGTTCGGTTGTTGAAGGTCTGCAAGCAATTAAACTTTGTGTGTAAATGTCTTTAGGATGATTGAAAATTTCATAGCTCGAATGATATTCAATCATTTTACTTTTAAATAACACCAACACGTCATCGGCAAATGATTTAACAATATTTAAATCATGCGTAATAAATAAAATAGCCATGTTGTATTTTATTTGTAGCTCTTTGAGTAATTCTAAAATTGCTTTTTGAACGGTTACATCCAATGCCGTTGTGGGTTCATCTGCAATTAATAAATTGGGGTTGCAGCTAATTGCCATCGCAATCATAACCCGTTGTTTTTGTCCACCCGAAAGCTCATGCGGATAACGATTGATAATGGTTGTAGGATTGGGTAGTTTTACTTCTTCAAACAATCGAATGGTTTCTTCAAACGCTTTTTCATTCGATAGTTTTTTATGCAACATCAATACTTCAGCCACTTGCATTCCACATTTCATCAATGGGTTTAATGAAGTCATGGGTTCTTGAAAAATAATACCAATGTCATTGCCTCTTATTTTTTCAATTTGAGCATCCGGAGCATTTAAAATATCAATCGTTTTATTTTCTTTTGTATTGAAAATAATTATTCCTGATTGATATTCAGTTATTTTTTTAGGCAATAATTGCAAAATACTTAAAGCCGAAACCGATTTTCCTGAACCACTTTCGCCTACAATAGCCAAGGTTTTTCCTCTCTCAATTGAAAAAGAAATCCCTTGAATGGCAATCGTTGTAGATTCCTCTGTTTTAAAATTGACAGAAAGATTTTCAACTGAAATAATGGTGTTATTCACAACACAAATGTATATGATTAGCCACAGATTACTCAGATTTCATAGATGAATAATTATTAAAAATAAAATCTAACAACCGACATCTGCCATCCGACAACTGAATTTAAAACTTCAGATGTTTCACGGTATTGCCATTGTTGATTAATTGTTTCAACGAATCAATGCCAATTTCTAAATGCCGTTGCACAAAATTAGTGGTAACCGCTTTATCACTTTCTGCCGTTTTTACGCCTTCAGGAACCATGGGTTGGTCGCTCACCAAAAGCAAGGCTGCTGTTGGAATATGATTATAAAAACCAGTGATAAAAATGGTTGCCGTTTCCATATCAATTGCCATAGGACGAATGCGTTTTAAATATTCTTTAAACTCGGTATCATGCTCCCAAACTCTTCGGTTGGTTGTATAACAAGTGCCTGTCCAATAGTCAAACCCCTTATCACGAATGGTAGTTGAAATGGCTTTTTCCAATGCAAAAGCAGGCAAAGCAGGCACTTCAGGTGGAAAATAATCATTGCTTGTTCCTTCGCCTCGAATAGCCGCAATGGGAAGAATTAAATCGCCCACTTTATTTTTCTTTTTTAGCCCTCCACACTTGCCTAAAAACAAAACTGCTTTGGGAGTAATTGCAGACAGTAAATCCATAACAGTAGCTGCCGAAGCGGAGCCCATGCCGAAATTGATAATCGTAATTCCATTTGCTGTAGCACACTGCATGGGTTTGTCTTTTCCAATAATTTTTACTTTGTGTTGCTTTGCAAAGGTGTCAACGTAATTTGAAAAATTAGTCAGTAAAATATATTTTCCGAAATTTTCTAACGATTCACCAGTATATCTAGGAAGCCAATTTTTAACGATGTCTAGTTTACTTTTCATAAATTCAAAATTAAGTCATTTTCATCATTGAATTGAATATTAGATTATTAGATAAAAAGAGTTTCCAAATAATCAATCGGATATTTAATCAATTGGATACAACTATTTTACAATTTAGTGGTGCCAGGTGAATCATTAAAATAGACGAAGTAATTAAAAATTATGAAGTTAATTCGTTGGTTAGCAAGTTATTTTGAAAATAAATAAATAATCGCATTAACTTTTGTTAAATTTTATTGGTTTTATAAAAATTATGTATATTTGAAAAATAAATTTAAAACAATGAACAAACTAATTACGCTTTTGTTATCTATTGCATTGATTGCAGGAATGGTATCTTGTAGTAAAGTGAATCCTAATAAAACGGGTACAAATCCTGTTTTTACAGAAGATCCGAATCCATTAAATCCTTCAGATCCGTTATATACGGTAGGAAGAGTTCCATTTTCGTTTACTCAAAAAGTAGTTATTGAAGAAATAACAGGAGAATGGTGTGGAGCATGTGGTGGAACTGGAGCCCCATTATTAAATAAATTAATTAAGGACAATCCTGATAGAGTTTATGGTGTAGCTATTCATGGTGCTAATAATGAGCCTTTTGAAATTACGCCATCTTATGATGGTTTTAAAACAGCCGTTTTTGCCCCTAGTAGTTTGTCTTTCCCTGCTGCATCTATCAATAGAAGGGTTTCTGTTTCTGCTCCTGATTATGACAATACGTGTGGATTAGATTTGTCTAGCAACTGGGCGAATCAATTGTCTCCTGCTTCTAAAAAAACACCAACTTGTGGTTTAGCTTTAGTTGCTAATGAAGCAGATGATAATGTTAATTTAGATGTTTTTATAGGATACAACTCTCCTTTAAATATGGCTACAAGC
>CANHNT010000074.1 GCA_947461985.1 Bacteroidota bacterium
AAATATTTGTGGGAACATACTTATAGTAAAGATGATAATTTTCACATGCGCATCAGTCCGAACGAATATATTTTTATGAGTAGTTGGAATCCTGAAAGTAAAACTGGCTTTCGTTTTTGCTATGAAGTGGTAGATGGCACGCTCATTAAAGAAAAAGTTATGGCAGACAAATGTGATTATGATACGATAAAGAAACAATGGAGTTTATCTGAAGTTTATGTACGATATAATACTGCTTTGGGTGAAAAATTAGTTCATCATAAAAACCTCATCCGTAAATACAATGTTTCTCCTAGTGATTTAATTGAACGCAGAGAAGCTAAACAACGAATGACTACCACTCAATTAAATGCCTACATTAAAAAACAAACTGAACGGGGAAGTGAAAATTTGAGTGAATATTATATAGAAAAATACAGGCGCACAGCGGCCCCATTTTCGGCATTTGTACTTTCTATAATAGGAGCATGCATAGCCTCAAGAAAAGTGAGGGGAGGCAGTGGTATTCATTTAGCCATTGGATTAATGATTAGTGCGATTTATATTTTCATGATGCAATTTTCTACCACATTCGCAATCAAAGGCAATCTTTCTCCACTTTTAGCGGTTTGGATACCCAATATTTTATTCAGCATTTTGGCTTTCTTTATTTATAGAAAGTATTCTAAATAACGATTTGAGGTGAAGAATTACTTTTAAAATATTTTCTACTTTGCAAATAGATTAAAATTTCTAAATTCTACTACTTAAAACATCCAAAAAATAGTGTTTTTTTCTTTTTTTATGATTGAAAATTTCATGTTACTTTTGTGGGCATGAGCGACGTTCAAACTCCAGTAAAAAGTACACTAACCGTTACGGTTGATAATATCACTATAGAAGTAGCCCCTGGTACTACTGTTTTGCAAGCTGCCCGAATGATTGGTGGTGATGTAACGCCTCCTGCCATGTGCTATTACAGCAAATTAGAAGGCAGTGGTGGAAAATGCAGAACGTGTTTGGTGGAAATTTCAGCAGGATCAGCTAAAGATCCACGTCCAATGCCTAAATTACAAGCTAGTTGCAGAACAGGCGTTATGGATGGCATGGTTGTGAAAAACATTACCAGCGATAAAGTTCCTGATGCAAGAGCAGGTGTAGTAGAATTTTTATTGATGAATCATCCGCTGGATTGTCCAATTTGTGACCAAGCAGGTGAATGTCATTTGCAAGATTTAGGATATGAACATGGTAAGGCTGGCACTCGTTTTGAGTTTGAAAGACGCACCTTTGAAAAAGAAGATATTGGTCCGCATATTTCGTTGCACATGAATCGTTGTATTTTGTGTTACAGATGTACTTATGTTGCTGACCAAATTACCAATACGCGTTGTCATGGAGTATTAGACCGGGGTGATCATGCTCAAATTTCTACATTAATTTCTAAAGCAATTGATAATGATTTTAGTGGAAATATGATTGATGTGTGTCCAGTAGGTGCATTAACCGATAGAACATTCCGTTTTAAAAATCGGGTTTGGTTTACAAAACCAGTATTAGCACACAGAAATTGTGACAAGTGCTGTGGTGAAGTTACCTTATGGTACAGAGGCGATGATGTGTTGAGGGTAACAGCTCGTAAGGACCAATGGGGTGAAGTTGAAAATAACACAAAAGACGGCAAAACAGGTTGGATTTGTAACACTTGCCGTTTCGATAAAAAAGATACAAAAGATTGGACCATTGAGGGACCTATGAAAGTAAGTCGACACAGCGTTATTTCTCAAGGTCAATATTTGAAAACGGTTAAAGGTGCTGAAACATTTACAAAAGTAATGGGAGGCAGAGATCCTAAAATTTTGATGCATATTCACGATGTGAGTGATGTAAACCCGGATAAATAATTTTTAGGGCTTTATGTTTGAAAAACTTCAACGACATTGGAAAGTAGGTGGCACACAATTGTTTTTAATATTGTGCGTGTTTGCTATTACAGGCACAACGACTGCTTATATTTCAAGAATGATTACAACTTGGATAGGTTTTACTCCCGACTCTCCTTTATGGCAACGAGCGTTGTTAAGAGGCTCGGTTTTGTTGTTCGGCTACCAAGTTATTATTTTATTGGTATCTATTCCTTTTGGTCAGTTTCAGTTTTTTTGGAACTATGAAAAAAAGATATTGAGACGATTTGGACTGATGAAAAATTCAGAATCTAAAAGCTAAAAGAACCATTCTTATTTGCATTTGTAGTTTAAGATATATGCTTATGTTTTGTGTGATTCATAAAACGAACTATCATTTCCAATATCAGTTGAAAATTATAAACGTATATAAATTATCTTTTTGCAATTTTTCCTGCTAATAAAGAAAACAACATATATGATATACAAGAAGTAGCTGCAACCCATAATGGATGTGGAATAGTAATAAAAATCATCAAGCCACCTAATAATAATAAAAAGCCAACGGTTGCTGAAGCGTATATTTTATAAGGATCGGGAGCAATTCTTGCGGCTATATATCCACCAAAAAAACTACTTACCATATATCCTGCAATGAGGATTAAAAACGCATTCATAGGCATCGTTTTCATCGCATCTAAATACTCTTGATTGCCAGGATTTTTCACATTCATTGGATAAGAATGACTCATCCAACCTTCAAAAAGCGTAATCACAAAAAATGACAATACAAGTCCTAAAACGATTCCTATTACTAATTTAACTAATGGGTGCATATGTATGTTATAGTTGATTAAATTGTCTTAAATGATGATGTGCATGTTTATGCAATAAATGTGTCCATTCTTCAAAGTTCAGGTTGCCAAAAAATGGATTTAATATTCTTTTTTCTTGGTCGTTTCCAAACGTTGAAAAAAAAGTTTGAATATCTTTTGCTAACACTGAAATTGATTCTTGAATGGTTGGACAAACCGCTGGTGCCGGTTCATTTGGCAAATATGGATTCGGTGTATTGTCTCTAAATGGTTTATCACTCATCATAAACTGAAACATTTTTTGAGTTGTTTCTTCATCATTAATTGCTGCTGAAGGCATTAAACCACTAGCCTGACGAAAAGCATAACTCATGTGTTCAATCATTTGATGCACATTCATTTTACCAAAAACAGGTTTTGTACTTGGCTCAATTGAGGAAAGTATTTTTAAATATTCAAATTGAAAATATTCAATCTTACTCATTGCTTTTTAATTAATTTCATCAAAAGTATCGAAAAAAAACGCATAAAAAAAACCTACTCAAAAAGCAGGCTTTATCCTTTTATTTAAAGCAATTAATTATCTTCATTCTCCAATAATTCTTTCACAAAAACATTCACTTCATCTAAACGAGGCGTGTTTAATGAGTAATGAATATTTTTTCCATCACGTGTAGTTTGAACAAACTCTGCACGACGCAAAATGGCTAAATGTTGAGAAGCAACAGATTGTTCAACTCTTAATTTTACATAAATTTCTGTAACAGTTAAATTACTTTTTTCTTCAAGCAATTTTATGATAGACTGACGCAATTTATGGTTGATCGCTCTTAAAATAGCAGCTGCTTTTTTTACTTCTAAATAATTTATAGCACCACTTCCTATTGTTTTTTCATTGACTGAAATGATGTTTGAAGAATAATTTTCACTCATTTAATTATTTTTTATATAGTTTATTTTAAATATGTACTAAGCACAATATCATTAATGTTACAAATGTACTTAAGCAGAGATGTAAAAATACAAATATTGTTAAAAAATAAATGTTTATAACTTGTTTATTTTGTTAATATAGACGTTTTTCATGTAAAAAGGTTCAGAAATGAATAAATCAGCAAATTTTTCCCCCTCTATTTCACTTAAACAGGAGTCCATTATATTTTTTTCATTGATTATAAGTGGTGTAAACTCAAGTTTTTGCGCTTCATTTTTATTATCTGTAGAAAATAATGTTATTTTTTTATCCTCACAAAGTACTTCTAAATCGCTCTCATTAATAACTGAAGGCTCCATGATATACTTTTTTTGAGCATCAAATAATGCAAAATAATATTCCTTTTCTCTGGCTTCTATAACAACTCCAAAAGAATTCATTGAATTTACAATTGAAGCGAATAAATCTAATTTATTAATTAGCACGAGTGGCAGCGAATGTGCATAGGCTATTCCTTTGGCTGTGGCTAATGAAATACGTAAACCTGTGTATGAACCGGGACCATTTAAAACGCATACAGTTTGCAAATCCTTCCACGATATGTTCAACTCATTCATTACTTCATCGATATGAGAATGAATAAACTTACTGTGATCATTTTGAATATTATTTTGTCTGATTGCAAAATGCTTATTTTCATCAAATAATAAAATAGTTGATTGCGGACCCGATGTATCTATATATAAATTAAACGACATCCTGCAAATGTAATTTAAATCATTTAGCGAAATGAAAGTGGTTGATTACATTTGTAACATTAAATTTATTTATACATGAAAAATATTATTACAACAAATCATGCACCTGCACCAATAGGCCCTTACAATCAAGCAGTAGAAGTACATGGGATGCTTTTTATTTCTGGTCAAATTGCGTTGGTACCGGGCACAGATAGCATTACGATGGAAACTGTGGAAAATGAAACTACACAAGTAATGAAAAACCTAGAAGCCATTTTACAGGAAGCTGGATTGACATTTGATCATGTAGTAAAAACGTCTATTTTCTTAAGCGATATGAAATTATTTGCACAAGTAAATGCTGTTTATGCTCACTATTTTACAAAAGATTTCCCAGCTCGTGAAACAGTAGCAGTCTTAGGTTTGCCAAGAGGAGTTAATGTTGAAATTTCTGTGATTGCAGCTCGTCACTAATGTTAATTATTTTCAAATGTAAAAAATATTTTTTACATTTATAACTTAATAAAAATAAAAAATATGGAAAACAATCAAGACATTTTAATTCAAAATGAAACTACAAACAAGCTCCCTCAGATGCTTAATGTGCTAACTATTTTAACAATTGTAGGTAGTGCCGTTGCATTAATTGGTAGTATCTACAATTATTTTACTGTATGCAAATCAGTAGAAGATTTAACTACCAAACTTGAAGATTTAGATTTAGGTAATGGCACCATGGCAAAAATGATGCAATCATCATTAGAAATTGCAAATAAAAATTGTGAAAACAAATTGACAATTTTATTGATAACTATTGTAGGTTCATTACTTTGCTTATTTGGAGCCTTATTAATGAGAAAATTAAAAAAACAAGGATTTTTGATATATACAGCAGGAGAATTAATTACTCCATTAGCTTCTATTGTGATTTTAGGTTTAGGCTCAATGATGGGAATGTTAATGCTAACAGGATTAATTGTTCCTATTGTATTCATTATTTTATATGGATTACAACGCAAGCATTTAGTAAACTAACCCTAGGTTTTATATACAAAAAAAAGAGCTATTCATACGAATAGCTCTTTTTTTATTTTAGACATCATCCTCTTATTCTTCTCCTTTAGAGGAAGGCGGAATAGATGATTATTTGAATCAATTGTTTGATTATTTTAATAATACATTTTCTAAAATTTGATTCGCTTTATCCCAGCTGTAATTTTCTTCAACAAAGGTTCGTGCGTTTATTTTAAATAAATTTTGCAAATGTTCATCATTCAATAATTGAATTATTTTTTCAACAAATTCATATTCATTGTTGGCAATTAATACCTGTTTGTTTTCTGTAGCTTTGAGCGAAGCATTGGTTATAGAACTTGCTACACAAGGCACTTGCATACTCATGGCTTCTAACAATTTATTTTGCAAACCTGCACCTGTAAATAATGGCGCTACAAACAATTTTGTTTCATTATAAGCCGTTCGCACATCATCAACCCACCCTGCAAAATGTATGTAGTTCGATTCGTATTTTTTAAAATCAGTTTGAGAAGATCCACCCACAATATTTATTTTAATAGTCGGTATTTTATCAATCAATAAAGGGGCAATTTTTTCGCATAAAAAAATGACTGCATTTTTATTAGGCAAATACGATAAGTTTCCACAAAACAATAAATCAAACTTTTTTTCTTTGGGTGTTGATGAAAAATAATGGGTATCAACCCCATTAGAAACCACCATTAAATGCTTATTTTCTTTAGCAATTTGGCCTTTATCAAAATCAGAAATAATCGTTGATGCATCAAACCAAGAAAGCATGTTTTGTTCAAATGATTTCATCAATTTGCTTTCACGTTGATAAAATAGTTTTTTAAAAAATGTAGAATTTTCTGCTATGCGAATATAGTTTGTAGAGAATGCATCTTGAAAATCAATAACGCGTTTAAAAGGCAAATCTTTAATGTACAATGCGGTTCGTGCTAATTGTCCATAAACAACGTCAGGCTTGAGTTCTAAAATAGATGCTTCTATTTTTTTTTGAATACCAGCATCGAAAAAATAACCAACTTGCGCTGGTAGTTTTTTTAAAAATGACAGTGTCAAATTCCAAGCAATAGTCCTTTTTTTCAATTCAAATAATTGCACTTCAACACAAAATTTATTCATTTCATCAAAATCATGTTTATTCACTTTTTCATCGTTTAAACAATATAAATAAATATCGTTTTCTTTCGATAAAAATACAATTTGATGATAAGCACGAAGTTTGTCTCCCTTGTTTAAAGGATAAGGAAAACGAGATAATACTATGGCAATTTTTTTTCGCAACACAAATTAAATAGCTAAATGTTGAAACTGTTCGACCACTTCTAAATAAATTTTTTCTTTACTGTAATTCGCTTCAACAAATTGTTTTGCATGGTCGCCAATCGATTTTATTTTTTCCAAATTTGAAAAACAATAATGCAATTGCTCTTTGAAATCTTCTGGCGAATTAGCAATCAACACATTTTTTTGATGCGTTAAACCGATGCCTTCAACCGCAATTTCAGTAGCAATAACAACCTTGCCAAAAGCCATAGCTTCAAGTACTTTTATGCGAATACCAGCACCAGATAATAAGGGCACAATCATTATATTTTTGCTCAAACTAAATGCTGAAAAATCTTCTATCTCCCCTAAAATAACAGTTTGATTGTTTTCTTTTTTCAACAATGACTTTGGCATGTTTTTACCAGCCAAAAATAATTTTACATCTTTTAATTCGGTTTGCAAATCATCCCAAACGGTAGATAAAAACCAAGTAATTCCTTCTACATTGGGCGCCCAATCCATACTTCCAATATGATAAATTGATTGCACGTTTTGTTCAATGTTTTTTAATATTGGTTTATTGATATCAATGCCAAAAGGCAAATAAAAACTTGCATTTATTTTATTGTCTGAAAAATATTTTTCTTCCGTTCTAGAAATTGGCAATAGCAAATCAAACTTTTTAAGAATGTCTATTTCATAAATTTTTAATCGATTCGTTAAAATTTTTAGGTATTTTCTTTTTAAAAAATTAGCTTCATTTTCACTTAAACGTTGCCAAATTAAATGCTCAATATTATGCACCCTACAAAAACATTTTGCATCGGAGTATTCTTGAGCAATTTGCAAATAAGGGGAGGTGTAAATACTTTCAAATTGTATAATATCGAATGTTTCTTGTTTAATTAATTCGATTAATGCAGTTTCAAAATTTTTATTGATAAATCGAGAAACATTATAAGATTTTCCAGTAAATAAATTAAAAAATGCAGACAGTGGATTAATATTATTATTAATAAAAACCGTCTTGAAATGGACTAATTTTGAATACCATTCTGGAAGTGAATTTTCATCCACCCAATGTCTTGATGTATTCATCGATAAAAGGCTCACTTCACACCCTTGTTGCACATAACCTTCGATGGTTTGATGCATGGCAATGGCACCACCATCATTTAAAGGATAGGGAATTCGAGGCGTTAATATTAATATTTTTAAAGACATTTTTAGAAAGGTCTAAATTAAGACAAAAATGTGATTAAATTTGTTGCATGAGTAAACAGTCTGTTCTGTTTTTGGGTTCAAAACCCATCGGTTATCATTGCTTGAATTATTTAATTCAACATCAAGATGCATTAAATATTGAAATCATTGGCTTATTGTCGAATGACAATGCTGCATTTGACAGCTCCTTAAGCTTAAAAAAATTAGCACAAGAGCATAATATTCCATTTATTGCTGCATTAAATGAAATGCCTGTAAGTGATTTTTTAATATCGGTTCAATACCATGAAATTTTAAAGGCGCATGATATTGCAAAGGCTAAAACATTGGCCATTAATTTACACATGGCGCCCTTGCCAGAATATAGAGGTTGCAATCAATTTTCATTTGCCATTTTAGACGACAAAAAAGAATTTGGCACTACGATTCATCAAATGGATGCCCGAATAGATCATGGCGACATTATTGCTGAAAAACGGTTTCCTATTCCAACAAATTGTTGGGTGAATGATTTGTATGATTTAACCTACAAGGCATCTTTAACTTTATTTCAAGAAAATATTGCCAATATTTTATCGAATCAATTTTC
>CANHNT010000075.1 GCA_947461985.1 Bacteroidota bacterium
ATCTCCTCGTAATCGTCTGTAATTTTTACGGGCTTGGTTCACAAATGAACTTCCAGGATATTTCGTTAAAATCTCTTCATATAAACGTTTGGCTTCGTCTTTATTGCTGAAAAAGTTTTCATTAATTAAGGCTAAATTAAAAATAGCATCATCCGCTAAAACATCATCGCTATAATCGGTTTCAATTTTTTGAAGGAGTCTGGCAGCTTCACTGTAGTCTTGTTTTTTGTAAGCCATATTTGCTTTTTGCATTAATATATTATCGCCTAAAACATGTTTTGGATACTCACTTGAAATACTATCTAAAATTACAATTGCTTCGTCGTCTTTATTTTGAAAAGCCAGCAAATCTGCACGAGCAAACATTTTTAAAGGAATAACATTACTGTCTGCAATTGGATTATTTTCTGTAATTAATACCGACAAATTCAATGCATCATTTGCAATCAACTCAGAAGTGGACGCTTTCAACACATCCAATTGACCTTGTGCCCAATCAAAATCTCCTGTGTAATATGATAATTTTGCATTTCTAAAACGAGCTTCTTCACCCAACATATCTTGTTTAAATTCTTTATCTACTTGCGAATACAACAAAGTACTCTCCCAAATTTCATTTCGAATGAGTTCATAGTCACCCATGTCTAATTTGCATCTTCCTTTAAACGTTTTTTCAGCATTATTGGCTGAAGTTACTTCTTTTAATAATGAAACAGCTTTGTCAATATTATGCGCATATTTTGCTTCCAAATCGGCATATTCTCTCATTTGCTCTCTGATTCTAAATGCAGGAAAATTAGTCAAAAAAGATTCATATTCTTTTTCAACAGCTTCCACATCGGCAGCAGTATAATGAGGATTTTTTTCTAATTGTCTTTTTAAACAAATCAATTTTTCTCCTTTTGCTGTTTGAAAAAATGGCATGTCATTACCTAAATCAATCACATGATTATAAGCTAAAATAGATGCTTTATATTGATTTTCTCTCAAACAAGTTCTTGCAAAACCCAATACACGCCTTCCTTGTTCATTCAACTTATTATCAATCGTTTTTATTTGCAAAAAAGCACCTTCATAATCTTTTTGTTGCAGCAAAACCCAAGCTAATAAATCGGTATAAGCAATGATGTCTTGATTTTCTTTTGATTTTTTTGAAACCAATAGTTTAAATGCATCCATTTTTTCGGACTTATTCAAAATGCGCAACAAAGCCGATTTCACATCTTCCGATTTATCTCCATTTGAAATATACACATCTAAAAGGCTTGTCGTTGCTTTGTTTGCATCCCCTTTTTTATCATATAACAATGCCAACTCTTCTGCAAAAAGATACGGATTGTCTTTATTTAATGATTTCCCTTTTTCATAAACTTTGATGGCTTCATCCAACATATTGGCTTTTTCAAACAAAATGGCTGTCGATTTAATGTCTTCTTGCAATGGCTTTAAATTATCAATAATTCCATTGATAATTTTGATTGATTTTTTTGTTTCGCCTTGTTCTTTATAAACCTTAGCCAACAAAAAATTGTATTTCGATTTGTTTTCTTTCTTTTTTAGCTGCCCTTTAATAAATTTTTCAGCTGTTGAAAAATCTTTAATTCCAATCAACGACTGAATGTAATCATCAATAATATCAGGGTTATCATCATTGTACACAACCAATTGTTTATAGGTTGCTGCCGCTTTTTCAAAATTACCTGCCAATAAATATTGCTTTGCAATATTTATCAGTTGCTCTTGCGCAAGCACAAAATGGGTGCACAATATTAAAACAAAGAAGAAAAAAAGTTTTTTCATTTTGTCAAATATCCGAATAAAGCATAAAGAAATTTAGATTTATTGTGAAAAAATCTATAAACCTCATTAATTAGAGAGTAAAAAAAATTGATTTCTTTTTTAACGTATTATTAAACGGTTTTCAATTTTGTTTAAATTACCTTCGTCAACCAAAAATATAGGCACATTAGTTGCATATTAAGAAACAAAGAAGTAAATTAGGAGTTATATAGTTTTAAATAAAAATTATGTGCATTTTTAGGGGGATATAAAAATAGTTTTATGGCAAAAGCAAAAAGCGTTAATAAAGTAGATTTAAAAAGCGCATTAATGGAGAATTTTGGATTTGATAAATTCAAAGGGGATCAAGAAAAAATCATTCAGAGTATTTTAGGAGGAAATGACACCTTTGTTATCATGCCCACTGGAGGAGGCAAATCATTATGTTATCAATTGCCAGCTTTAATGAGCGAAGGCATTGCTATCATTGTTTCTCCATTAATTGCATTGATGAAAAATCAAGTAGATTTAATTAGAGGTTACAGTGAAATTGAAAATGTGGCTCATTTTTTAAATTCATCCTTAAACAAAGGACAAATTAAAAAAGTAAAAGAAGATTTATCGAAAGGGGGGACCAAAATGCTTTACGTAGCTCCAGAAACATTAACAAAAGAAGAAAATGTTGCTTTTTTAAAAGAATTAAACATTTCTTTCATTGCTGTTGATGAGGCACACTGTATTTCTGAATGGGGGCATGACTTTAGGCCAGAATATCGAAAAATTAGAGAAATTATTGACACCATAAATCCTGATTTAAAAGTTATTGCGTTGACTGCCACAGCAACACCTAAAGTGCAAGACGATATTGTTAAAAATTTAATTTTAGACAACCCTAACATCTTTATATCTTCTTTTAATAGAAGTAATTTGTTTTATGAAATAATACCTAAAAGCAAAAAAGATCAAACAGTTAAACAAATTGTAAAATTTATACAACAAAACAGAGGTAAAAGTGGTATTGTTTATACATTAAACAGAAAAACAACTGAAGATTTAGCTGAAGTATTAGTTGCTAATGGAATAAGTGCAGTTGCCTACCATGCTGGATTAGACAGTAAAACTCGTGCAGACAGACAAGACCAATTTTTGAATCAAGATGTAGATGTTATTATAGCAACTATTGCATTTGGAATGGGAATAGATAAGCCGGATATTCGTTTTGTAATTCATTATAATATTCCTAAATCTATAGAAAACTATTACCAAGAAACAGGTCGTGCTGGAAGAGATGGATTAGAAGGTAAATGTTTATTATTTTTCTCATACAAAGATGTTCAAAAATTAGAACATTTAATGCGTGACAAACCTTTGACAGAACGTGAAATGGGAGCCCAATTAATAGGTGAAACAGTTGCTTATGCAGAAAGTGCTATTTGCAGACGAAAAGTTTTGTTACATTATTTTGGAGAAGAATACAATGCAGACAAATGTAATTGCATGTGTGACAATTGCCTTAATCCAAAAGAAAAAATTGAAGTAAAAGATACAATTTATACCGTTTTAGTAGCCATTAAGGAACTTAAAGAAATGTTTGGTATTGATTATGTTATCAATATCGTTTTAGGAAGAACGAACACTCAAATTCAAGCTTATAAACATGATAAATTGAAATGTTTCAGTATGGGTGCTCATTTCCAAATGGACGAACATTTTTGGTTTTCATTGGTTCGTCAAATGATGGTAGAAGATTTAATTAGAAAAGATATTGAAGAATATGGCCTATTGAAACTAACGGATAAAGGAAAAGCATTTTTGAAAAAACCATATTCTTTAAAACTATCCTTAAATCATAAGTTTGAAAACGCAGATGGCGATGATGATGAAGTTGGTGGTGGTGGTTCTCAAGGCTCAACGGCTGCTTTGGACAGTATCCTTTTAGAAATGTTGAAAGATATTAGAAAGCAAGTTGGGAAAATGCATAGCGTACCCCCTTTTGTCGTTTTTTCTGAAAATTCATTAGAAGAAATGGCTACAGCTTATCCTACTACGTTGAAAGAAATGGAAAATATTCAAGGTGTTAGTAAAGGTAAGGCGATTAAATATGGTAAAAAATTCGTAGAGTTAATTGCCAAATATGTTGAAGAAAACAATATAGAAAAGGTTGATGAATTTGTGATGAAAAGCGTGGTGAATAAAAGTGGTTTAAAAGTTTTTATCATTCAAAATATTGACAAGAAAATTGCCTTAGAAACCATTGCTAAAATGAAAGACTTAAAACTAGTTGATTTATTAAAGGAAATGGAAACGATTGTGTCAAGTGGTACTAAATTAAATTTAGAGTATTGTATTGATGATTTTGTAGATGAATATGATCAAGAAGATATGATTGACTTTTTTCAATCCAGTGAAAGTGGAAATATCGATGAAGCTGTAGACATATTAAAAGAAAATAGTTTAAGTGAAGAACAATTTAGACTGATGAGAATTAAATTTATGAGTGAATTTGCAAACTAATTTCACTTGTTTTCAAAATCTACAAAAAAATAATTGGCAAATCGCAATTAATTGTTATTTTTGCAATCCCAATTAAAAGGTGCGATAGCTCAGTTGGTAGAGCAATGGACTGAAAATCCATGTGTCGGGGGTTCAAATCCCTCTCACACCACTAACCCCTCTCAAGGGGTTTTTTTATTTCTTTTATTTTAACCATCGTCAACATTATATAGCCTCACTAGATAATCTTAATATAAAAAGAACTCTTCCGTTTTTACATTTATTTTTAAAGTAAAAAAGAACGATAAATTCATCGACATAACAAATAGTATTATATTTGATTCACAATAATTATTTTTTGCATTTTCTGAAAAAACAGGTTTCAATTATATTTCTTTTTCTTTGGATTTTTATTCAAGGAATAGCTTGTATGAATACTTTACAACTTTGGGTACATAAAAAAAATGAACAAAAAAGAAAGGTTAATTATTTTGTGACTATTCCTAAATCAAATTGGAAAAATATAAAAAAAGTAAATGCAGATGAAATAGAGATTAATGGAAATAGATTTGATGTGAAATCTATTGAATTTAAAAATCATCAACTTATTTTATTTGGTCATTATGATACTAGAGAAAATGAGATTGTAAAACAGCATACTGATTTTGAGAAAAAAAAACAGGATCAAAAACAATCCGCTTCTTTTGCCTTTCTTTTTTATGAAAAAATAGAAACCCCAATTTTATATCATCCAAAAGATTGGATTTTTAAAACCGAAAATCTAATTAAAGAAACAGTTTTAAAAGGAAATGTTGAAGGATGGTTTATTCCACCGAGGGCTTAAGCTTTTTACACACACTTTTTATCGTCTCTTTCTAAAGGAGAAGGTTGATGCTTATTTTTTTAAATGATTAAATAAGCGTTTAAAATTTATTGTTTTTTTATAGATTAATTAGAACATCTCATTCGATGTTCTGCAAACTTTTACAATGAAAAAAATTATTATTCTTTCTATAAGCGTATTATGCGCTCAAGGTGCTATTGCACAAAAACAAGAACAAGATTCTATTAAAAATGTACAACTAAATCAAGTAGTTATTTCTGGCAACAAATTTGCCGAAAAGAAAAAAAATATTGTACAAAAAATTGATGTTATTTCTCAAAAAGAAATATCGCAAATGAATGCTCAAAATATGGCTGATGTATTGACCAATACCGGTCAAGTATTTGTGCAAAAAAGTCAACAAGGTGGTGGGAGCCCTGTAATTAGAGGGTTTGAAGCGAGTAGAATTCAATTAAATGTTGATGGTATAAGAATGAACAACGCAATATACAGAGCTGGGCATTTACAAAATATTATCACAGTCGATCAAAATGCTTTAGAACAAGTTGAGGTATTAAATGGTCCTGCTTCAACCATACATGGAAGTGATGCGTTAGGCGGCGTTATCGTATTAAAAACGAAAGATGCTAAATTTGGTAAAACCAAGCATCTTGAACTAACTGGCGCAAACGCTTTGGTGAGATATTCTTCGGCCAATCATGAAAAAACAGGAAACATTGGCATTCATTTAGGAATGAATAAATTTGCTTCATACACGAATATTACATTTTCAGATTTTGGAGATTTGATTCAAGGTAAAAATGGGGTAGATTCTATCATGAATTTATGGAAAAAACGTTTCGTTGTAGAAAGAATCAATAATACTGATACCATGTTAGCAAATGCTGATCCTTACAAACAAGTTTCTACTGGGTATAAACAAATTGATATTTTACAAAAGTTTAGCTTTGCACCGAGTAAAAATATTCGTCATGGTATTAATTTCCAATATTCAACTTCATCAAACATTCCTCGATATGATAGACTAACAGAAACTGCTGGAGGGATTGCTAAAAATGCTGAATGGTATTATGGTCCACAAACAAGAACGTTGTTGGCATATAAATTTGATGCCGTAAATTTAAAAGGTTTTTTTAATGATTTAACAGCAACTCTCAGTCATCAATATGTGAATGAAAGTCGTCATAACAGAGGGTACAAAAAAACAGCACTCAATCATAGAGACGAAAAAATAAATGTTATGGGCTACAGCGTTGCTTTACGCCATAAAGACAATCAAAACGAGTTAACAATAGGTACGGATGGACAATTGAACAACTTGAAATCTACTGCCTTTAAAGAAGATATTTTATCTGGTGTTGAAACAAACATTGATACGCGTTATCCAGATGGAAAAAACAACATGAATTTATTTGGTTTATTTGCACAACACACCCTAAAATTAGACGAAGGGAAAGTGATCGTTAATGATGGATTGCGATTTAATTATTCCGCTTTACATTCTACCTTAGTGGACACTTCAATTCAATTTCAATTGCCCTTTAGTGATTTAAAACAAAAAAATAATTCATTGACAGGAAATTTGGGTATTGCTTACATGCCTTCTTCGGATTTAAGAATGACATTAAATTATTCAACAGGATTTCGTTCGCCAAACTTTGATGATTTGACCAAAGTATTTGAATCGGTAACTGGTCAACGATTAATTGTTCCTAACGTAAATTTAAAACCAGAAATCACACAAAATTTTGAAGCCGGAATTCAATATAATGATGGCAAGTTAGAGTTAAATGCTTATGGTTTTTACACACTTTTAAAAAACGTGATTGTAACGGATAAATTTAGCTTTAATGGTAAAGATTCAACGTTATATGATGGGCAATTGACTGCAGTTTATGCCAGTCAGAATAAATCAAAAGCATTTATTTATGGAGGTGGTATTTCATTTATATATCGACCTTTGATTCATTTCTCCATGTCGGGTTCTACCAATTATACTTTTGGAAGATACAATAGCGACACTATTTTAATCCCTTTAGACCATATTCCTCCAGTAACCGGTCGCTTAGGTATTAAATATGATCATAAAAAATGGTATGGAGAATTTTATAGCATTTATAATAGCAAAAAACGTTTGATCGATTATAATCCAAATGGAGAAGATAATATTCAATATTCTACTCCGATTGGAACGCCAAGTTGGTTTACCGTTAATTTTAGAGTAGGTGTTTCAGTAGAAAAACATACTCAAATTAAGTTGGGTATCGAAAATATTTTGGATAAGAACTATCGATATTTTGCCTCTGGCATGAGTGCTGCTGGTAGAAATTTGGTGGTAGCCGTCCGATACAATTTTTAACCTTATTATTTTGAAAATACAAAGCCGCTTCAAATGAGGCGGCTTTATTTATTAATTATAAAAATGTCTATTTTCTTTATACCAATCGAACGCAATTTTTAAACCATCCCGAACCGAAACCGTTGGGTTGTAATTTAACAACGTTTTTATTTTATCAATATTAGCCAAACTATGTGGAATATCGCCTTTTCTAAAAGGTCCAAATTTAGGTTCTAAAGTAGAATTTGCTACTTCTCTGATATAATTAAATAGTTGAATTAAAGTTGTGCTTTCTCCAAAAGCAACATTATACACTTGATTAACAGCCTCTTTATTATCAGTAAAAAGTGCTTTAATATTTGCTTGTACTACATTTTGAACGAACGTAAAATCACGGCTATAGCTCCCATCGCCATTCATAGTAGGTGCTTCATTATTTAACACCGCATCCATAAACAAAGGGATAACAGCTGCATAAGCACCCTTAGGACTTTGGTGGGGACCAAATACATTAAAATAGCGTAAACCAATAAACTCCATATCGTATGTTTTTGCAAACACATCGGCATAAAGTTCCATCACAAATTTAGTAACTGCATAAGGAGACAAAGGTCTTCCAATAATGTTTTCAACTTTTGGCAATGATTCACTATCGCCATAAGTTGACGAAGATGCTGCATAAACAATACGTTTAATATTGGCATTTTTTGCTGCTGTATAAATATTTAATGTGCCGGTAACATTGGTGTTGTTAGAATTTATAGGGTCAACAATACTCCGAGGAACAGATCCTAAAGCTGCTTGATGGCTCACTAAATCGATACCAATCATGGCTTTTTCACACGTAGCGAAATCAGTAATATCACCTTCCATCAATTCAAATTTTGGATGATTGATCACA
>CANHNT010000076.1 GCA_947461985.1 Bacteroidota bacterium
CAAGGTAAAACTGTCGCCTTAGCCAACAAAGAAACATTGGTTGTTGCAGGAGATATTGTAACCCGTTTAGTGGCTGAAAAAAATGCACGAATTATACCAGTAGATAGTGAACATTCTGCTATTTTTCAATGCCTTGTGGGCGAACAAAACAATCCAGTCGAGAAAATAATTTTAACGGCCTCTGGGGGTCCTTTTTTAGGCAAAAAGCCAAATTTTTTAATTAATGTAAAAAAAGACCATGCCCTACAACATCCTAATTGGACCATGGGTGCAAAAATAACAATCGACTCTGCAAGCCTTATGAATAAAGGATTAGAGATGATTGAAGCAAAATGGTTATTTGGCTTGCAAAATGAACAAATTGAGGTGTTAATTCATTCCCAATCAATTATTCACTCAATGGTGCAATTTGAAGATGGCAGTGTGAAAGCTCAAATGGGATTGCCCGATATGAAATTACCAATTCAATATGCCTTAGCTTATCCTCAACGAATAAAAAATAATTTCAAACGACTCGATTTTAAAAACTATCCTAACTTCACGTTTGAACAACCAGATTATAAAACATTTAAAAATTTGGCGTTAGCAAAAGATGCCATGTTTAAAGGCGGAAATGCTGCTTGTGTTTTAAATGCAGCGAATGAAATTGTGGTGGACGCGTTCTTAAAAAACAAAATTGGTTTTTTAGAAATGAGTGAAATAATTGAACAATGCTTAGAAAAAATGACCTTTATAGAAAAACCTAGCTTACAAGACTATATTGATTGCAATACAGAAACAAGATTGTTAGCATCAACTTTAATAAAACAATAAAACCCTCAATATAACAATATGCATTTATTAGCAATTGATTGGCATTTAGTAGTCGTAAAATCGGGACAATTGATTTTGGCTTTAAGTATATTAGTCATTCTACACGAATTTGGACACTATATCACAGCCCGTTGGTTTGGTTGTCGTGTTGAGAAATTTTATTTATTCTTCGACCCTTGGTTTTCAATTTTTAAGAAAAAAGTGGGCGATACAGAATATGGTGTGGGCTGGCTACCATTAGGCGGATATGTAAAAATAGCTGGAATGATAGATGAAAGCATGGACACCGAAGCGATGAAACTCCCTCCTAAAGAATGGGAATTTAGAAGCAAACCAGCTTGGCAACGATTAATTATCATGTTGGGTGGTATTATTATGAATGTTTTAGTAGCAATCGTCATATTTTCAATGATTTTATTTAAGTATGGTGAAGATAAAATTCCTATGTCCTCTTTGAAAAATGGAGTTGCTTTTCAAGATAGTATTTACAATCAAATTGGATTCCAAAACGGTGATAAAATTGTTTCTGTAGATGGAAATGCCATTACATATTTAGATGATGCGGCTTTAAAAATTTTAATGGGCAAAACAGCTGAAGTACAACGCAATGGTGTAAAATATTCGTTGACTTTTCCAGAGAACTTAATAGGCACCTTAATTGAAAGTAAAAAGAAAGGAGGCTCTATGATGTTAATACCTCGTATGCCAGCTATTATTGGTTCGTTTGATGGAATGCCTGAAAAGTCGCCAGGCAAAGATGCAGGCATTTTAGAAGGTGATATTGTTTTATCAGTCAACAGCATACCGGTAAATTTCTTTGACGAAATGCGTCCTCTTTTACAAAGTTCAACAACGAGTACTGTCGATTTAAAAGTGTTAAGAAAAACAGATACTGTTTCAATTACATCGAAATTAAATGCAGAAAAAAAATTAGGCGTTCCTCCAATTTCAGATTTTGATGAATTGCAAAAAATGGGCGTCTTGAAAAACGAACATAAAAGCTATGGCTTTTTTGAAAGTATTCCAGCTGGAGTAGCACTTACAAAAGATAAGTTGATGGGTTATATTGATCAGTTTAAAAAAATGTTACAACCTAAAACAGGTGCTTACAAAGGATTAGGTGGTTTTAAAGCCATTGCCAATGCCTTTCCTAGTACTTGGAATTGGGAATCATTTTGGAATATAACAGGTTTCCTTTCCATCGTATTGGCCTTCATGAATTTATTACCAATTCCTGCTTTGGATGGAGGACACGTAATGTTCACATTATACGAAATGATTACACGTCGCAAACCCAATGAGAAATTCTTAGAATATGCTCAAATGGTTGGTATGATCTTATTATTATTATTGATGCTTTATGCTAATGGAAACGACTGGTTTGGTTGGGGTAAGTAAACTAAAATAAAATAACAATAAAAAATCCTCTTTATTTAAAGAGGATTTTTTTATTGCTACAAACTGCTTTTTTATTGAAGAATTAAAAATTTAAATAAACAAGAGACTTTATTTTTACCTTATCCAAATAAATCACCTTGCTTACTTTCCTCATCGCTTTCTTCATTGAGCAAACTAATTTCTAATAAATCGCTTTCACAAAGTTTACTACCAATCGCCTTCCAACCCATCACATCCACAAAATCTTCTAAATTAATCGTTTCTTCGCTAGGTAAAAACTTCTTCTTGCCTTTTTTTATTTTCACTATTGGCGAAGGATTTGAGGTCACCCACTCTAAATAATTTCCATCACCTTCTTTAATAAATTGGAAGTTAGTGTTTAATGTCAAGGTCTCTATTTTAAAACGTTTAACGTTAAACTGTTTTTTATCTGCATCAAAATATACAGCGGTCAAAATAGCTTGTGGTTTAAATTTCTCAATTGAAATCACTTTATCCGAGTCAAAACGATTCGTTAAATCAGTATTACAAAGTACATAGGTACCATCGCTATACATCGTTACAATTTTATCGTCTTCGTTAAAACTACCTAAATACATCCCTTTTTCATCAGTATTTAAACGTCCAACTATATCATCGTACCAAACTTTTCTGCCACCCAAACTTGAAGTTCCTTTCATTCTTAACTTCACTCCTTTTATGGGGTATTTCGTTACTTGATTACCCATTGACCCACGTCCTTTAATACCTAATTCTTCAAAATCGAAATCGAAAGTTTTTATTTTTGCTTTGCAAGCAGCACTCAATGAAATAGATACAATTTCGCTTTCGCCATTTCCGTTGGAAGTAAAATATAATATTTTAGATTTTGGTGAACCCTTCGTCAAATCGTATTCTTTATTTAGGGTAATGCCTGTAACATTAAAGCGTTTGGCATAAGAAACTCCTGTTTTTCCATCTACATAAATTACATTAAATGTAGTTCTGTCATCTGCTTTTTTAAATATTTCGGCATGAATAATATCTTTACCAACAAACACTTTATCGGCTACTTTAAATACTTTCATTTTTCCTTCTCGTGTAAAAGCAATAATATTATCAACGTCTGAGCATTCAAACATGAGGTCGTCTTTTTTCAAAATTGTACCAATAAATCCTTCAGCCCAATTCGCATAAATTTTTGTATTGGCTATAGCAATATCAGCAATTTGAATGGTGTCAAATACTTTTATTTCCGTTCCACGTTCTCTACCTTTACCATATTTTTTTAATAAATTTTCATAATAGGCCACTGCATAATCTGTCAAATTTTCCAAATGCAGTTTGGTTTCATCCATGCTGTTTTCCAATCCTCTTATGTGTTCATCCGCTTTAAACGAATCAAATTTAGAAATTCGTTTAATTTTAATTTCAGTTAATCGAGTAATGTCCTCAACTGTAATTTCTCTTCTAAATAAATTTTTATAGGGTTTCAACCCTTTGTCAATGGCTTCAAGCACACCTTCCCAAGTTTCTTCTTCCTCAATATCACGATAAATTCTTTTTTCGATAAATATTTTTTCTAATGAAGAATAATGCCAATTATCTTCTAACTCTCGAAGTTTTAATTCGAGCTCTTGCTTCAATAAATCTTTGGTTTGATCAGTTGATATTTTTAATAATTCAGTGGCTGTGATAAAAATCGGTTTATCGTCAACAATTACGCAAATATTGGGCGAAATAGAAACTTCACAATTGGTGAATGCATACAAAGCGTCTATCGTTTGATCAGGTGTAACACCAACAGCCAATTGAACTTCAATTTCAACCAAAGCGGCTGTATTATCCGTTACTTTTTTTATTTTTATTTTTCCTGAGTCATTTGCTTTTACAATACTTTCAATAATTGAAGGCACAGTAAGTCCGTAGGGAACATCTTTGATCAAAATTGTTTTGCTGTCAAATTTTTCGATATGACAACGCACACGAACTTTTCCTCCACGTTTCCCATCGTTGTAATTGGTAACGTCAACCATGCCCCCTGTTATAAAATCAGGAAATAATTCAAACTTTTTCCCTTTTAAATACTTGATGGAAGCATCAATTAGCTCACAAAAATTATGCGGTAAAATTTTAGTTGAAAGCCCTACTGCTATTCCTTCTGCACCTTGTGCCAACAATAAAGGAAATTTCATGGGTAAATTTACAGGCTCATTTTTTCGACCATCATAACTCAATTGCCATTCGGTAATTTTATTATTAAAAGCTACATCTAATGCAAATTTTGATAAACGAGTTTCAATATAACGAGGAGCAGCAGCACTGTCACCAGTTCGCACATCGCCCCAGTTTCCTTGAGTATCCAGCATTAAATCTTTTTGCCCAATATTAATAATGGCTTCACCAATACTGGCATCTCCATGCGGATGATATTGCATGGTTTGTCCAATTACATTCGCTACTTTATTAAAACGACCATCGTCCATTTCCTTCAACGCATGAAAAATACGTCGCTGAACGGGCTTTAACCCATCCAATCCAGCAGGAACAGCTCGTTCTAAAATAACGTAACTGGCATAATCTAAAAACCAGTTTTGATACATGTCATTGACATGATTGATTTTATTTTCGTTGTTTTCTAAATTTATTTCTTCTGACATCTAATACAATTTACAATTAAAAAAATAGCAAGCTATTTAAAATTTAATAATTATTATGCCAATATAAAAGCAGTTTAATAAAATCCCTCATTTTATTATTACTGATTTATTAATCGGTATTGTTGCAAATGTAATTTTTAAACTAAAAAATAAAAGAATATAGTTAATAACATTTATGTTGAATAATTTTTTGAAGTCAAGCCTTTATAAAATGTATTTTTGTTTTTTGTGAAAAAATTATACTTAATTATTCTTGTTTTAATTTCATTTGCTTTTACTATTGATAGCAATGCGCAGGCTGTTTTTGATTATCAAGCAATCATGACGGATGCTCAATTGATTACTGTAAAGCAAAAGTATCAAGCTGTTTTAAGCCAACATCCTTTAGTTTCGGAACAAAAAAAAGGTGGCGCTGGTAAAATAATATCCCGAAATGCAGAAAATAGAACAGGCATTTTTTTAATATCTTTATTGTTGTTATTTGTATTTGCAGGAATTAAAAATGCTTTTTTTAGACATTTTTCTAATTTATTTAAGGTATTTACAACTACAAATATTTCAAAAAGACAAATGAAAGAACAATTAGAAAATAATTCGAGAGCCTCTGCATTGTTCCTGATCCTTTATTTTTTTAGCATATCATTTATCCTTTATTTACTATTATCAAACGAGTCTTTATTTTTTTCAAAATATATGCCTATTTCAAAATATAGTATTTGTTTATTAGCAACCATCTGTTTTTATTTTTTTAAAAATGGGTTGGTAAAAATGCTGGCTTGGATATTTAACAAAGAAACGAATTATCATGAATATCAGTTTACAAATAGTATGATTAATGAGTTTACTGGATTATTCCTATTTCCTCTAAGCGTATTTTTATTAATATTTAATGGAAATTTACTAAGTGTTATTCTTGCTATTAGTATTTTATTATTAGCAGCAATGCATTTTTTTAAATATATTCGATTAGCAGGTTTAATGAAAAAAATGTTGAGCATGAATTTTCTACACTTTTTTTTGTACCTTTGCGCCTTTGAAATTATGCCCCTGCTTGTTTTGATTAAATTAGCAAGATAGCTTTTTCGAATAATTATTTAAATGAAAACACTGTACTAATTATTTTCTATGGCAAAAGTTGCAAATAAAAATGAGGTTAAAACGTCTACTAAATCTGTAAAGGTGAAGGCAGCCGTTTCTAAACTAATTAAAAAAGTTGCATCAAAAATTTCGTCTAAAAAAGCTGAAAAAAAAGTTGAAGATAAACCTGTTCCAGTAAAATCAGCAGTTAAAAAATCAGCTAGCAAAGCTGTTTCAAAATCGAATAATGCCAAGGCTGCTACAAAAGTTGAACCCAAAGCGATTAAAAAAATATTGGTTGCACAGCCTCGTCCTGAATCTGAGAAATCACCTTATTTTGAATTAGAAAGAAAATACAATATCGAATTAGATTTTTGTCCATTTATTTTAGTAGAAGGGGTTGCTGCAAAAGATTTTAGAAAACAACGGGTTGAAATTAAAGAATACACTGCCATTATATTTAATAGCAGAAATGCCATTGATCATTTTTTTAGAATTGTAGATGAGTTAAGAATCAAGATTTCACCAGAAATGAAATATTTCTGTATAACAGAAGCAATTGCTTTATATCTTCAAAAATTTATAGTTTATAGAAAACGTAAAATATTTTTTGGAAGTGATGGAACCGTCAATAAAATGTTAGATGTAATTACTAAACACAAATCTAAAGAAAGATATTTAGTTCCTTTAAATGATATTTGTAGAGCTGAAACATTAGAGTGCTTAGCTAAAAATAATTTAGAACATGTTGAGGTCATGTTGTACAAAACAGTTTGTAACGATGTGAAAGATTTATTGAAAAAGAAACATGATATGATTGTTTTCTTTACGCCAGGAGGTATTAAATCGTTGTTTGAAAATGCACCTAAATTTGTTCAAAACGATACTTATATTGGAGCATTTGGTCCGATCACGAGCAAAGCTGTTGAAGATGCTGGATTGCAATTGCAATTAAAAGCACCAATGCCCAATGCGCCCTCAATGGTTGCCGCTTTGGATATTTTTTTAGCAGCACAGTTGAAGAAAAAATAAGTAGCTATTCTACAAATTAATCTTCCTTTTTAGCGTTTTCTAACTTTTCTTTTTCCAATTTTTCTTTTTGTTTCGCTTCTCTTCGTTCACGTTGCAAATCGTCGTATTGCAAAAATTGTATTTTAGTTAAAACTTTACGATACTCTTCATCACGCTTTTTAAATACAGTATAGTATACTTTCTTCATGGCATCCTTATCGGTATGCGCAGCAAATGCCGAGTCTAATTGTTGAGAAACCACTAAATTAATTTCATATACTTTAGTAGTTGTGGCAGAATCTAATTTAAAATCATCGACCATTTGTTTGGTGTAATAAGTTGCTTTTTCTTCCGGTGTTCTTTTTTTGTAGCTTTGGCTAAAAGCGCTGCTGATACTGAAAGAAATAATAAGTAGTAGGCTTATTTTTTTCATGTTTTTGATTGATAAAAACATCACTTGAATTTAATCAAAGGATGTATGTAAGTTATGTGATTAATTGTGAATTGTAAATGTACCTATTTCGTGAAATTAGATTTTATTTTTTTTGTTAATCATGTCTTATTCCTTCTACCACTTTAAAAACATGTTTTAAATAAGGAAACAGGGCTTGCATGGTTTCTTTTGCTCCGTTGGTTGAGCCTGGTAAAGTAAGCACTAACGTATTTTTTACAAAACCTGCAATTCCTCTGGATAGCATGGCATAAGGTGTTCGTTGTTGTCCATAATTTCGCGCGACTTCCATAATGCCAGGAATTTCTCTTTCTATTAATTCGGCAACCGATTCTGGCGTCACATCTCTTGGTGATAAACCGGTTCCTCCTGTAAATAAAATTAAATCAAAATTTTCAGCTACTAATTTTTTTACAGTGTTTTGTATGTCCTTTTTTTCATCCGGAATGATAGAATAATGCGTAGAATTTATATTTGATTTTTCTAATAATGCAATGATGGCCTTGCCTGCTTTGTCTTCTTTTTTTCCGGCACTTACTGAGTCGCTACAAACAACCACTGCGGCTTTTATTTCCTTCGTCATTTTATCTTGAAATGAGGATTTGCCGCCTTTTTTATTCAATAATTTAATGGAAGAAATTTCGATATTTTTATCAATCGGTTTTAGCATGTCATACATTGTGAGTGCTACAATAGACGCACCATGCATGGCTTCTACCTCTACCCCTGTTTTATAAATGGTGGCTACTTCTACAAAAATATGAATAGTTAAATGTTCAATTTCATAACGAATATTAGTGTATTCAATCGGTAACGGATGGCAATCAGGAATGACATCACTTGTTTTTTTAACAGCCAATAAACCTGCTGCTCTCGAAAACTCAAATACATCCCCTTTTGGAACTCGTTTTTCAACAATTGCTTTTATTGTTTCTTCACTGCTCACTTTTAATTGTGCTG
>CANHNT010000077.1 GCA_947461985.1 Bacteroidota bacterium
AACAAATATCCAAAAGCAAACAATAAACCAAATACAGCGCCAGAAGCTCCTACAATAGGATTGCTTGTTACAATTTGGTAATAATCATGAATATTTGCTTTAGCTTGATTAATAAATAAAATATTGTTGGGGTCATATTCCCATGCAGCTTTTAATTGAAAAAAGGGGTCTTGCATATTGGTTGAACTAGAATAGTTTTGGGAAAGAAAACTACCATATTCTTTATACGTTGGATTTGCATTAAAATGAACAATCGCATTTTTTAGCGTGTAAAAATCGTAGCTTAAAAATCCTAAATAAAATATGGATGCACCAATGCCACACAGTAAATAAAATGCAAGAAATCGTTTTGCACCAAACATATTTTCTAAAATTGAGCCAAACATCCAAAGCGCAAACATGTTTGAAAACAAGTGCATAAAACCACCTTCAGGATCAGCAGGGTTTCCTCCATGCATAAACATGTGTGTAACCAATTGCCAAATTCTAAATTTATCTGAACTCCAATGATACAAAGCCAGATGTTCTGAAATGTCAATACCTTGTTTTCCTAAAATAATCATTGCTAAAAAAAACAAACCATTGATGATCATCAAATTTTTGACAACAGGTGGCAAAACGTCAAAACGTGTAGGTCTAAAATCCATATTGCAAAAGTAAGGCGAACAGATTCTAAAAAGAATTATAAAAATCTATACTTATTAATAAATTAACAATAAAATCATAGTCAGCTTATAGTATGTTTTAATTAAATAGTGAATAAAAATGAGCAAAATGCTTAAATTAACGTCATTGTTAATATAAAATGAACATGCCCCAAAAAGTTAGACACTCTTTGGGGCATGTTCAGTAGAGAACTCTTTTTATATTCGACCTTTATTGCATCGATGAGTTGTGTTGAATGTTTTGATAACTAATTGGCCATTGCCTCTTCGTTGTAAAAACGTTCAAAGCATAACTTATTATTATTTAAACATATCGTCGCTCACACCTGTGTTAATTTCAACACTTTGCAATTTCATATCCATCATTTGTGGACCTGCGCTTTGTTTAATTGTATACGGAAATTTCAACCCTCCTTTTGCTTCTTTGTAATCTTGATAATAAGTAGTTTGTGTCATGCTGCCTTGTGGAGATTCTAAAGTAGTTTCCGATTTTACTTTGTAGCCAGTTGCCACATCATAATACTCGGTAATTTTATCGCCATTTGGTTTTGTAACCATAATTTGATAGGCATTATTTCCATCTACTTTTTCTATTCCTTTTAATTCCGTTTTGTATGTAGTTGACAAATAAGCGACATCTTTTACCATAGATGCTTCATCTAAATTTTCAGCGATTTCCTTTTCATCCATGTCTTTCTTTTGTCCCATTTGAGAAGTATATCCCTTTACACCATCAAACACAATTTTTTGAAACGATTGTCCAGCAGCATTAATATCTAACATCATTTTATTAGGTGCTTTACGAGTTGTGTTAATATTAATTGACATTCCTTGCATTTCGGTGGTCATTTTCATAGTCAAATCATTTACTTTTTTCCAAGCAGCTTCACCACCTGTTACAGCAATAAATTTGCTAATGATTTGTGGTGCCGTCATGTTTGCAGGCAAAGCCACAGGAGCAACTTCTTTTTCAACATTACCATACATATCATAAATTGTTACAGGGCCAAATTTTTTAAACTTGTCTGCTATTTGTTTTTTATCACCAGCCACAGTAATATTAGCAACGCCTGGTGTAATATACTTTTTAGATACTGTCATTACATCTTGTGCAGTAACAGCTTCTACATTTTTCAAATAATTTTTATAATACCCAGCTGGCATATTATATTTCTTTTCGTTGATTGCGTAACGAGCTAATGTTTTTGGATCTTCTAAACCTAAAGCAAACGTTCCTGCCATATAACTTTTAAATCCTTCTAACTCTTCATTGCTTACGGGCACTGTTCTTAACTTTTCCATCTCTTTTAAAATTTCAGTTACCGAACTATCACTGGCTGAAGTAGTGCTGTTTGATGTAGCTGAAAAACTTCCTGCATTGGTTAATTCATCTGTTCTGAAAGATGAGTAGGAACCATAAGTCCAAGCATGTGTTTCACGTAAATTTTGAAACAAACGACCCGTCATTCCGCCACCTAAAATTCCGTTGGCAACTTTTAATTTTATTTCGTCAGGATTTCCTTGTTTCATATCTATCGGGTAGGTTACATCTATTACACTTTGTACAGCACCCGTTTTATTTACAATAGCAACAGAAGCACCTTTAGTAGGTTTTGGTGTTGGATAAATAGCACGAGGCACTACTTTCTTTTGCCATTTAGCAAAATGTTTTTCAACTTGTGCTTTTGCTTCCTCTACCGTAATGTCGCCTACAATAGCCATATATGCTACGTTTGGACGGAAATAAGTGTCAAAATATTTTTTACATCTATCTAAAGTAATTGCATCAATTGATTTCAATGTAGTAACTTCTCCGTAAGGATGGTTTTTACCGTAGTTTAAAATGCTGGTAATGTTTTTGCTCATTGCTTCAGGATCATCCATTTCGCTTTGCAAACCCGATTTTGATTGTTTTTTCAAACGGTCTAATTCTGCTTGAGAAAAATTTGGAGCAGTTAAAACTTCACTGGCCAATGCTAGCAATTTATCAGAATTCTTTTTTAAACTTTGCATAAAAATACCATCACTACCAATTGAAAGACGAGCACCTAATTGGTCTAATTGTGCATTAAATTCATCTTTCGATTTAGTTTTAGTTCCTGCTTTTAAAAGTTCGCCCACGAGATCTTGAAAACCAGCCATATTGCCTTGCAATTCTGGTCTAATATCTAAATCAATTGAGTAATTAACCACAGGCAATTTATGATTTTCTACAACGAAAACTTTGATTCCGTTTGATGTCACAAATGATTTTGCTTCACCCATTTGAAGCGTAGGAGCTGGGCCAGCTTTGGGTCTGATGCTTCTATCTAATGTTTGTGCAGTCAATGTATTAAACATTGTTGTAATTGCTGCTATTGATAATATAATTTTATTGTTATTCATTTTATTTGTTTTTTGCCTTACCGCCTTCTGAGTGAGGGTTTCGGGGTTTATTTAAATTATTTTTACTCCAAAATTCCCTCCTTTGGAGGGTTCGTGAGGCTATTAGTTCTTACTTGAATCTGGTAAATAATAAAGCACCGTACGATTTTCTTTTGTAAAATATTTTTTGGCTACCGCTTGTAAATCAGCTGCAGTTACTTTCATATATCGGTCTAATTCTTTATTAATTAAATTAGCATCACCTAAATAAACATGATAGTTCGCTAAGTTTTCTACAATGCCTAACACACGTTGGTTTTGAGAAATAAATTCGTTTTCAACTTGGTTTTTACATTTTGATAATTCTTCTGCTGAAACGCCATTTTTTACAATGTTTTCTACCTCGTCATTCATGGCTGCTTCTAAATCTTCTGCTTTTACACCCATGTTTCCAATGCCAAACATCATTGACAATCCTGGATCTTCTGATGGCAAAGAGAATGCACCTGCTTGTATTGCTTTTTGTTTTGCATCAACAACTTGTTTTTGCAAACGAGAGCTTTTTCCTTCAGATAAAATTTTTGCAACCATTTCTAACGCATACGCTTCTTGTGTGCCTTGTTTGGGTGTGTGATATGCAAAAACTACAGCAGGCAATTGTACTTTATCATAAAAAGTTACTCTTTTTTCAGCTGTTTGTGCTGGTTCCATTTCTGTAGGACGAGGAATGGCTTTCGTACCCTTAGGTATAGTGCTGTAATATTTTTCTATCCAAGCTTTTGCTTGTTCAATATTGATATCGCCCCCTACTGAAAGCGTTGCATTGTTTGGTACATAAAAAGTTTTATAAAAATCAATAAACTCCGTCAAGTTTGCTTGATCAATATATTGAGCTTCACCTATTGGCATCCATTTGTAAGGATGCACCGAATACGCATTTTTAAATACTTGCTCTAACAATCGTCCATAAGGAGTGTTTTCGTAGCGTTGTTTTTTTTCTTCTTTTACTACTTTACGTTGAGTTTCTAAACCAATGTCATCAATTTTAGCCTGTAGCATACGCTCACTTTCCATCCAAAGACCTTGCTCTAGTTTATTTGAAGGCAATGTTTGAAAATAAAATGTTCTATCAAACGATGTGTTGGCATTAATAACCCCACCATTGTTTTGAATCAACTTACTGTATTCTCCACGACCAATATTTTCACTTCCTTCAAACAATAAATGTTCAAAAAAGTGCGCAAACCCTGTTCGTGTTGGGTCTTCGTTTTTAGAACCCACATGATAAAGCACCGAAATAGCCACGGTAGGAATGGTGTGGTCTTCGTGTAAAATAACATGTAAGCCGTTTGGCAAATCATACTCCGTAAACTTAATGTTTACAGATTGAGCATTCACGCTATTGATAGCCGTCAATGTCAATAATGAAAAAAGAATTTTTCGCATACTTAACTAAATTAATTTTGGCAAATGTAAAAGCAAAAACCGTATTCTAAAAATAGAAAGTATAGAAGGTTTAAATTGATGACAAGTATTTTTCTCTAAAATAATTTTAGGACTGTATTAAATCAACTTTTCAATTTAAGAATTGGGCCTATTTTCGATGTCTCAAATTATGATTCAACATTGATTATTTTTCTATTTTTAAAGTATTTTATTATTTCAAAAATAAGCAATATCGAACTTGCTCCAAATATAGATGGTAGAAAATGTTTGTAGCCAGGAAATTGAAAGTTTAAAATATGCTGAAAAAATGGAATGGTAATGACCACTAATAATATGATAATTGTTATTGATAAGATTAACCAAACTGTCCAGTTTTTTTCAGTAATTACTTTAATAAAATTTCTTGTTTTGGAAAGATTAGTGAGGATAAGAAAAATATTACCAATGACTAATGAGGAAAAAGCAATGGCTCTAACCTCTTCGTTTGTGTGCCCTTCGTAAATAGAATAAAAGTAAATAATCGTAGTCATTGCCAGCAATAAAATACCTTGTAAAACACTTTCTAAAATTTTATTCCCTCCAAAAAACTTTTTTTGTGAATTTCTTGGTTTTCTACGCATAATATTTTCCTCCTCTTGCTCGTTTTCAAAAGCGACCGAACAAATTGGATCAATTGTCAATTCCAAAATAACAATATGCAATGGCATCAATAAAATGGGCAAACAAGAAAAAAAAGCTGGCAACAACGTTAATCCAATGATAGGAATATGAATAGCTAATATATATGACATTGCTTTTTGAAGATTATCGTATATTTTTCTTCCTAATCGAATTGCGGACACAATAGAAGCAAAATTGTCATCTAACAATACAAGCGAAGAGGCTTCTCTAGCCACATCTGTTCCTTTGCTTCCCATTGCGATTCCTATATTGGCTGCCTTTAGTGCAGGTGCATCGTTTACGCCATCGCCAGTCATTGCTACAATTTCATTATTTGCCTGCAATGCCCTTACGATTCTTAATTTTTGTTCTGGTAATATTCGAGCAAAAATATTTACAGTTGAGATTATTTTTTTAAGATCTTCATCATTCAATAAATTCAAATCATTCCCTGTCATTAATCTATCAACCTGCATGCCTGCTTGCTTTGCAACACTTTTTGCTGTGGTTGGAAAATCGCCCGTAATCATAATTACTTTTACTCCAGCATCATGGCATTCTTTAATAGCTTGTGGCACTTCGGGCCGAATAGGATCTTTTAAACCAATTAATCCTTGAAATGCAAAATCAAAATCATTTTGAGAAGCTGGTAAAATGGATATTGTTTGAATTGCATTTGCAACAGCGATTACTCTGTATCCTTCTTCAGCAAATGCCTCTACAACATGTAAATATTTTTCGGTAGTTTCTTTGTTTAATTTGCAAAGTGCGAATATTGCCTCGGGTGCGCCTTTAGTAGCAACGGTCATTTTTTTATTTTGTGTGCACTTTAAAACACGTGTCATAGCAAGTAAGGTATTGCTTGTAGGGTATTCTTTCAATAATTCTAAAGTTGCATCGGAATTTTTATTTATAAAAAAATGTGCAATTTTAAATGCCTTTTCCATAGGATCAATGGAGTTTTCTTGAGAAGCCAAATAGGCTAAATTTAAAATTTCAGAAACAGAAGGTTTCTTATCTACGAAGGCATTTTTTAAAATTGTTTCATGCCCATTATACACAAGGCCAACATCCATTTTATTTTGCGTGATGGTTCCTGTTTTATCGCTGCATAAAACAGTTGCAGCACCCAGTGTTTCAATAGCAGACGATTTTCGAGTTAACACATTTTTTTGAGACAAGCGCCATGCACCCAATGCTAAAAAAATGGTAAGCACTACAGGAAATTCTTCTGGCAATATAGCCATGGCAGCCGCTAAGCCATATAAAAGGGATTGGATAAAATTACCTCTTACAAAATAAAATACCCCTACCACCAACACACTAATCATAGCGCCAATCAGAAACAATTTGATAATAAATGCTTTCATTTCTTTTTGCAACTGGGTTTCTTGTGGTTCAATATTTATAATTGAGCTCCCAATTTTTCCAAATGCTGTGTGTAATCCTATTGAACGTATTTTTACATACCCTTTTCCTTGCACTACTAGTGTTCCACTATAAACGAGTGTGTTGATATTATTGGCTGTATCATGCTCAAATGATTTATAAACGGGAACCGATTCTCCTGTTAAAATAGATTCGTCGATAGTTAAATTCACTGCTTTTATCAAAATTCCATCGGCTGGCACTCGATCACCTTCATTCAAAATAACTACATCATCTGGTACAACTTCTCGTCCCGGAATTCTTATTTCTTGTCCATTACGAATTACTAAAGCCCTTGGAGACGATAAATTTTTAAGGGAATTTAATGCTTTTTCTGTTTTTTGATATTGATAAAATGTAATAAAGATGATGATGATGATGGTTGACAATAGAAATAGGCCCTGATTTAAATCGCCTAAAACAATGTACAATATACCACAAGCTATGAGCAGTATAAACATGGGTTCTTTGATTACTTCTTTTGCAATACCAAATACATTTTTAGGTTTTTCAGATGGCAGCTCATTGTAACCATACAAAGCGATTCTTTCATTTACTTCATTCGTATTGAGTCCAGTTTTCATTTTCGGTTTATTTAGTTGTTTATAGATATTGCATCATTCGTTTTCTTTCGATACAAATAATGTAGAATTACCTATTTCAATTAATAAACTAAAGGTACTTGATTTTCTTATTTTTAAAATGATGAAATTTAAAAAAAAACGAAAATAATACTGTGCAAAAATGGAATGGTTTTTTAGGGAATTATTTTCCAAGTAGACAAAAGCAATCGCATAATTTTATTGCAGTATTTTAAAATATAACATTTCTTTATACTTCTAACTAAATGAGATTTGTATATTTGCCTTTCTACATGAAATACAATATCATTCTTATACTTGTTTTAACATTTTTTGCAACATCTTGCAAATCTGGATTGGAAACTATTCAGAAAAGTAAAGATTTTAACTATAAACTTCAAAAAGCCGATGAGTTTTATGAGAAAAAACAATGGTCGAAGGCAAATACCCTGTATGAAGAGTTGCTAACCGTTTTTAAAGGCACAAAAAACTTTGAAACTGTTTATTATAAATATGCTTTTACATTTTACAATGATCGAAATTATTTAGCCGCGTCATACCACTTTAAAAATTTTGCTGAATTATTCCCAAAATCGCCCAAAACCGATGAATGTGAATATTTAAATGCGCTTTGTTTATTTAATCTTTCTCCAGAATATACACTTGATCAATCTAACACGGTCAAATCAATTGGTGAAATGCAAACTTTTGTAAATACACATCCAGATTCTAAAAAAATTAAGGAAGCAAATGAAATGATTGATGCTTCTAGAGAAAAATTAGAAGATAAAGATAAATATGGTGCTGAATTATATTATCGAATTTCTGAATATAAAGCGGCCTCTGTAGCTTTTGAACAAATATTAAGAAAATATCCGGACTCTAAAAATGCTGAATATTATCAATATATGATTGTGAAATCAAGCTACCATTACGCCAAAAATAGTATTGTAGACAAACAAGAACTTCGATACAACACCGCAATCTCTAATTTCAGGGACTTTATGAAGGTTTATACAAAAAGCCAGTACAGAAGTGAATTAGAAAAAATAAATAACCTATCTTTGCACTCCTTAAAAAAAATAGCAAGTCATGACTCAAATTAAAAAGCTTTTAATTAATACAATTAATCCTTCAATTGAAGCAAGAGATTTACAAACATTACAAGACAAAACAGGTAATATTTACGAATCCATTGC
>CANHNT010000078.1 GCA_947461985.1 Bacteroidota bacterium
GTAGAAAAAGCACCTGAGTCTTCAGTTCCTGCGAACAACAACAGCATGATGAAGCATTAATTTAAATTATACTAAAACATAAAAATAGTTATATATGAAAAAAATACTCGTACTCACATTTTTTATTTTGTCATACTTTGGTACATATGCTCAAAATAATAATCCCAATGCTCCTATTTTGAAATTTACGAGTGAAACACACGATTTTGGAAATTTAAAAGAAGGTCCAATTGCATCATTTGATTTTGTATTCACCAATGCAGGTAGAGAACCCTTAATTATTCAAAGTTGCTCTGCTTCATGCGGTTGTACAACCCCAGATTGGACAAAAGAGCCAATAGCACCAGGAAAATCAGGTAAAATTTCAGTAAAATACACTACGCAAGGAAGAACTGGAACTTTTAATAAAACTGTTTATATAGCTTCTAATGCAAAATGTGATAAAGAACGCTATGAAATATATATAAAAGGGAATGTGACACCATCACAATCAATTGAAAGTGCACCAGTAAAACATTAATTATCCATACTATTTTTTCAAAAAAAGCTACATTTTTTAATGTAGCTTTTTTTTATATCTGTATTTTTTTGTTACTTTGAGACAAAGCATGAATTTATCTTTACTTATTGCAAAAAAAATAGCTGTTTATGAGAAGAAATCGTTCTCCTTATTTATTTCTCGTATAGCTATATTAGCAATTGCGTTAAGTGTTTCTGTCATGATTATAGGATCTGCTATCACAAGGGGTTATCAGGAACATATTAGTCAAAAATTTTATGACTGTTGGGGACATATTAATATTACAAATTTTACTCCTGACCCATCCAACATAATTAATACAGAAAAAATTTCGTACAATGATGCTTTAGTAAATCATATCCAATCTACGAATCATGTTCAACGAGTTCAACCTTATACATTACAATCTTGCATCCTTAAAACAAATGAAGGAATAGAAGGTATAATTCTCAAAGGTTTATTTGATGCTACGAGTTTTAAAACGATAGAACATTTTTTAGTCGAAGGCAAAGCAATCACATTTCGAAAAGACAGTTTTTCAAATGAAATTATCATCTCAAAAACGATGGCTAGTCGTTTTAATTTAAAATTAAATGATCGAATTATTTTATATTTTTTTTCTGGATTAAATGATGGCCCTAGGGCAAGGAAAGTTTCGATTGTTGGCATTTTCAATACTGGATTAGATGAGTATGACAAATCTTTTGCTTTATGTGATTATCGATTTATTAATCATCTAAACAAAGAAACAAATGACATGATTCAAGGTTATGAAATTACCTTAGATGATATTAAAAACAGCAACCAAGTTGAAAAAGAAATATTTCATAACTATTTGGAGTCTCCTTTAGAAATTTATTCTCTCGAGAAGCGATTTGGGAATGTTTTTTCGTGGCTTCAAATGATGAAAATGAATGAAAAAATAATTATAATGATCATGATGATTATTGCATTAATTAATATGATTTCTGCTTTATTAATACTTATTTTAGAACGCACTCCAATGATTGGCATTTTAAAGTCGTTGGGAATGAGTAATATAAAAATCCAACTTATTTTTCTTTACAGTAGTTTTTATATAATAGGAATTGGTCTATTATTAGGAACCCTATTAGGAGTTGGTTTATGTTTATTACAACAAAAAATCGGTTTTTTAAAACTGGATGAAGCTACGTATTATGTTACTAAAATTCCAATTGCTTTGCACACAGAAAACATCTTGTTTATTTTATTTTCTACCGTATTGATTTGTTTTTCGATACTCATTTTCCCTAGTTTAATCGTTCGAAAAGTTTCACCTACAAAAGCGATTAATTTTAAATAATGGACGCCAAAAATAATTATATCAATTATTGTAATGAAAATGAAGTGCCTTTATTTTTCAAGCCTTTTTGGCTAGATATGATTGACACTAACTGGAAAGTTATTAAAGCTAAAATAGGAACCACAACACTATTTTTCCCTTTCCATATTGAAAATAAATGGACATGCCGTTTTTTGCGAAATGCACATTTAACCCCTTATGGAGGTTTTATTTTCAACCAAAATTTGAATACTATTGATGAAGAAACAAAATCAAAATTGACAGCGCTTATTTTAACTCAATTTCCTTCATTTTCTTTATTAAATATTGATTTACATCCAACAATTAAATTTAATATCAATCCATTTACTGATTTTATTTCCAGTCAGAAAAAAACGAACATTTTGCATTTAAGCAATAAAGAACTTTGCTATCAAATGTTTAAACCTGCTTTGCAACGTCAGATAAAAAAAGCTGCAAAAAACTTAATTATTTTTGAAAAAGATGATATTGAATTATTTTATCTTCTTCATTGTAAAACGTTTGAAAAAAACAATGAACTACCACCCACTCCATTTCTTAGTTTTCAAAATACCTGGAAAATTTGTAAGCAAAATGAATGTGGGAAATTATTATTTATTCAAGATGATCAACAAAATATTCATGCCGCTTTATTTTTAACCTACGACTCTACTTCGTCCTATTATTTAGCCGGTGGCACAAATGCGCAATATTATGGCAGTGGAGCAATGAGTTTATTAATGTGGCATGCAATTCAGGTAAGTATTGATATGGGAAAAACTCAATTTGATTTTGAAGGAAGTATGGCACCCACAATTGATACCTTTTTTAAGAAATTTAGTCCTACAGAAATTGAATACACCAATTTGCAAAAAACAAATGCTCGATTACTCAAATTATTAAATAAAAAATGACCACAAGTTATTGCAGTCATTTTTTAAATATATTCATTTTATTTTTATCGCATAATATATAATTTACCGAATCCTTTTTCGATAAATTTATCAGCACCTGTATTAAAATGATCGATTTTCTCACCATTTAAATTCGTAACTAAACGATATAAATAAACACCATTTGCTAGAGGTTGACCAAATTGATCATCGCCATTCCATTTAAAATCAGTTAAGTTTCTTCCAATATGGATATTTCCTAATTCAGCTTTTGTTATTTCTCTAACAATTTTACCAGTTGGGGTTAAAATTTGAATTTTTAATTGAGAAGGAATTTGGTAACCAGTTAATGTAAATAAAAACTGAGTAGAAGTTGTAAACGGATTTGGATAATTTAACAAAGATGAAATTGAGGCTTTTGTTTCTACTGAAAAAGCAACTTTATAATCATTTGTACCTGCTGAATTTCCAGATTTATCTTTTACATCTTTTAAAATTAACATGTAATCATCATCATCTTTCGTAAATTCAGGTCTAAATTCAATTCGAGCTTGATTGCTATTTTTAGTAGCATTTAATGTTGCAGGAATAAATTTCAATCGTTGATTATCATATGGTATCAACTCATCAACATAACTACTCGTAGCATTATACCTAAGATATACTGAGACTAATGAAGTATCATCTAACGCTAAATATTTGTTCTCATCTTTTAAAGTAATATTTATGAAAGGTTTAGAAGAAACAATATCTCTATCTAAAATATGAATCCCATCAAAAGTCACATCTATTAATGGATTTTTATTATCAGCTGCAACATAAAGTGATTTTAGTCCAATGTTATTTGGATGATATTGCTCTATTTGATCGTTATCAGGATTGATTTCTACTTCAAGTGTATTATTTCCAGTTATTAAATTAGTTTTTAATTCATAATCTGCAATAATGGTATCTAACATAGGTAATGGTTTGTATCTCTTAAAACCTAATACAGTTTTCAGATTATTTTCATTGACCATAGAATATTTCACTAAAATACTATCCATTGGTATAGATGTTAAGTTTTCAATGGCTACAGAAAATTTAGTAGATTGACCTTGACCTAATGTATCATTGAAAACAAAAAATCTGTTTGGATTGATTGCTGCTTCGGGTTGAGGTTGATATAATACTCTCCAATATTTTAGTTGCTCAGCTGTTTTAAAAACATTGTCATTATTATTCATCACAATTTTCAAATACGGATATTGTTGTGCATTGATAAAGCTTAACGAAGTATCGTGTTGAACAGTAGCTAATAAAATTTCACTTCCTAAAAGTGTGATGCCATATATTTTATAATAGGTAGTGTCACCTGTATTAACATCAATTGTATTTTTTATTTGTTTAAATTCTGACCAAACTTTGGATGGTCCAATTTTAGTAGAGGTGATATTACCCGTGAATAAAGTAGATTTATAATTAAAATCTGCATATAATTTAACCGTACTATCGGCACCAACATATTGAATTGCTGTCGCTGGTTTATCTTTTTCAGCCCACAATATCATACTTCTATTTTTGTATAAAGAATCAATTTTATCGAATCCTAAATTTTTCAATTTGTGATATAAAGAAATATTAGAACCATAAAGAGTAGTGTCAGACTTCCAATTATTTACAAATACTTTATTGTTTGCACTAGTTGAGGACCTCAATCTGGGTTGAATCATCATATAATATCCTTGAGGTATAGAATCAATAAAATCCATGATTCTTTTACGCCAATCAGTTGCTAATACTGTTGCTCCATTTTGAGCTGCATTGGCAAAACTAAATTCAAAAAAGGGGTCAGTATTTGAATATTGAGTACCAACTCTACAAGGATCAAAACTTCCAAATCGTCCAATAGGCAAAGCAGCATTGGGTCTTTTATTTATCCAAGGCTCACCAGTTAAAGTATCAATTACAATAAATTGTAGCGTAGAATAAATACCTCCTTCTTGTCCACAACCAAATGAATATGCTGTACTTCCATTAAATTTTACAAAATAATCTGGCCAACTATAGTTGAAAGGAGAGGGACCAAGTAAACAAGCATTTTGAACGCCCAATGTTTTATTAGAACCTACGAATTTAAATTTTCTGTCTGTGGAATCTAAATAGATATCTGCATAATTATCTTTTTGAAATTGATAATAATGAGATTGATTCCACCCCGGCAAACTTTGATCTAAATATATAAATGAGCTTGTTGTCCATTTTCTTAATGCTGCAAGCGTATCCATTGCAGTTCGCCAATAGTATACCGTGCTATCCCGTAGCGCAATTATGGGTTGCCATTTTACAACACCGCCTTTACTTTGTATTTGAGTTGAAGTTAATAATGGACTATTAAATTTTTCGGTCGTATCTATTTGAAAAACATAATTTTTCAAAGCTGCAAATGGATTTAATGTTGAGCCTTTCAATGTTATCCCTTGCATGTTGACTATACTAAATTCATAAGGATACACAGGAACTAAATCATCATTATTGATATTGTAAAATCTTTTGATGGTATTATTTGTTTCTGAAATTTCTTCAATCAACGCTTCTTGATCTAATTCTATGCTTAAATAATTTCGTCCTAAACCAGCTTTGCCATAAGTAGGAATTTTTATTCTTAACGTATCACTATTCGGGATACCAGGAAATTTTTTATCCAGAAGCACAATTTCAACATTATTGGGTAACCCTATTTTTATTAATAAACTAACCGAATCGGTTGTATATTTTCCTAAGTTATGTAATAACATTTCAACATCAATTGAATCTATTGATGAGGTTAAGTTGGTTTGTTTAAATGTCACACCATCTTCTTCTATAGCATAGTCTGGTTTTGGGAAACTATACATTTTTATTGCAGGGTCTCCATTCATTAATATTTGTTGACAATGCATCGTAAATAATGAATTATTTGAATACATGGCATTATTCATAAAATTGTACACATTTTTTTGCAATTGCTCACCTATCGTTTTACCATAAGAATTATACGCAAAATGAGCATATAAACTATCTGTATAGGTTCCTAAAGTACCAGAAAAACCTGTATTTACATTCGCAATAAAAGCAATTGCACCTGCATTCGGAACTAAAACATAACGTTCACTCAATAATTTTTGACCTGTAGTTTCAAATATATTGCCAGCATTACAACCATTGGCAATAAGCGTAAAATATTTTTTATAATTAGTTAACTTTTCGGGCAAGTCTAAATTATAATCTAAAGTTGAGGAGGATGAGTGTCCAAAAAACTGAATTATACTAACTCCATTTTTTAACGTCTGATCAATTAAATTACTGTTTATTGTTTCTACTGATGAAGTGGATCCTTTTTTGATGATAATCGTTTGCCCACCAAAAAAAGGTGATGCAATAATCTTTTTTTGTATTTCTAAAGAATTCACGATGGGTAATTGTTCAACTAAATTTTTGCTTCCTGCTATATGCAAAACTCTTTTTTGCCATAGTTTGTTCAAACTATTTTGAGTTGAATAATTATTCAATTCTGCTTCATAATCTTTTACTTTATCTAAATAAATTTTAATATCGGCACCATTAAAAGAAGACAATCGACCAATTGGAATTTCAGGTCTACTTGTTTTTGTAAAATCAGTAAACATTAAATCAGAACAAGGTTGTCCAAAAGATGGAATTGCATAAAAGGGATATAATGAATAGGAAGAAGACTTGTATTTTAAATAATCATAGTAATTTATTCCTTTTCCTATAATAAATACTTGTTTAGGTTTAATGGTCCAAGTAGAATTATTATTAGCATAATTTAAAAAGTTTTTTATAGCTAACGTACTATAATCATATCCATAACCAAATTCATTATAAACATCTGAAGTATATGCAAGTGAAACTTGGTAAGCACCTCCATTCACAGATTCTCTGTATGTTTTATATTCATTCACGTAATCATTTCCATTTCCATCATCAGCGTATGCTTTATGTGTTAGCATAATATAATCTCCTTGATTTGTAGGCAATGTATAATTCTTAAACGTAATTTTTTCTAATCCTGCAACATTTGCTGAAAGGGTTGATTGATTTATTAATACTAACTTTTTTAACGTAGTGGATGCTGGTATCACAAATTTTACAATTCCTGTAGTAGAAATGTCTCCAATTATGTATTCATTTGCTGTCAAATCGTAGAGTTTGGGAGCTACTCCAGCTGAATTGAAGTTTGTGATTTCTAAATAGTAGTCTGTCAATTTAGGTTCTAGCTCAAAAGTATAATAAGGCTTATTTTCAAAATTAAAAACATTTGGGTATCTAAATTCTACACTTGATATACCAAATCGATCATTTACATTCAATACAGGTTCATATCGCAAGGTAATTTTATTTTGGGCATTTAAATAATTCATCGGCACAACTAAACTAAATCGTTTAATATCAAATGATCCATAGGACGAATCAGCAATTAAATTATTATTTGCATAAATTTTCATTTGATGGTTTGTGAAGAAATTTTTACCAACGATGGATGATTTGAAATAAGCAAATGGACCTCCAACTACTTTATAAGGATTATTACAGGTAATAATTATGGAATCTTTTGCATTTGTAAACTTTTTAACATAACCCTCTTCTTCATATTGTGAAGAGTTTAAATTATACAATGCAGGATTTGTTTGCGCACCATCGTCTGATGATTTACCTGCTGAAAATTCACCTCTGTAGTTAATTTTTATTTTATTCCAAAAATAATCTTCTTTCAAAGGAGGATTGGTCATATTATTTGTTCTAAAATTGTAACGCTTATTTGTAGTAGACGTATTGTATGTTAAAAAATAAAAAGCCGTATCAGAAATTAAATGAATATCAGGATTTAATTGCAAATTGGGATTTTTGTAAAGCAAAGCATCTAATTTGCCATTCGCTTTTTCACCATAAAATTCTAAATAATCAACCGACGTTAAGGCCGTATTTGAGCTTACAAAAATTGGTATTTCTTGCCCATCTCTAATGAGTTGTAAGTTTGCACCTTCTACAGTTGAAGGCATTCCTAATGCTGTTAATGCAGCAATAGGAATTCTGTAAATACTATCTTTGGCTACTTTAAATTTAAAATAGGATTGACTATAATTGATCCATTCGTTACCAAAGGTTTGTGCAGTAGAATGAAAATTTGTTAAACAAATAATCAATACTGCTAAAAAAGTTATTTTCTTTTTCATGTGTTATTTATTACTGAGTTGATTTATTTATTTTTTGATTAATTTGTCTAGCTCTATAATCAATATCCGTATTTGCAATACCATAATTAGAGCCTTTTTTATTGATATTTAATTTCATTGAAATAAAATGACTGTAAATAGGATTGTTCTCTACATTCAAACTTGAAAAAGCATAATCAATCGCTATTTGATTAATTTTCACACCTACACCAAATGTTGGTTGAAACATCGTTCTTTTTTGAGTATTGGTGGTGTCTTCATCCTTAAAAACTCGTTGAAAACCACCAATTCCGCCTCTTATAAAAAATAA
>CANHNT010000079.1 GCA_947461985.1 Bacteroidota bacterium
AATTCCAAGACTTACTAAAGCATTTAACGCATCATTTTCGATATTATTGTGTGCAATGGGCTGAAAAGTTTCCCCAATTTTACTTTTTGTTACTTTATCTTTTAATTCTAAGATTAATCTCTTGGCCGATTTGGCTCCAATTCCTTTTATTCGCTCCAACGTTTTTTCGTCGTCATTGGCGATGGCATTGCTTATCTCATCTGGTTTCATGCTCGAAAGCATCATTCTTGCAGTAGAAGCACCCACTCCACTGACTGAAATTAATAACAAAAACATATTTCTTTCTGTTTCTTCAAAAAAACCGAATAAAGAGTGCCCATCTTCTTTAATTTGAAGATGCGTTAATAATTGACCTTGCGTTAACGTTTGTATTTCAGAATATGTATTTAAACTGATGTTGATTTCGTAACCAACCCCATTTACATCCATCCAAACAAAAGCTGGAGTCTTTTTTACATATTTGCCTTGTAAGAATACTATCATAATTGATGGACAAATATAGGGAAATTTACCAATGCGACAACTTGCCAATTTTATCAGTGATTTGTTAATTCGATTTAGAAGAAATAAAAAATAAAAGTATACATATTCAAAAATAATTTTGTGTAAAAATATTTTTGGCTAGCAAAAATTGATATAGTTATAAGCAAAACAATGAAAATGGTTTAGCTCCCACCATAGACTTTAAATTTGAATAACTTGAAACCATCAAGTAACTTTCGAGTATCAATATTTATTATTAATAATCTTTGAAAGTTGTGTTTTTGTAACCTATTTTTGTGCATTATAATTGTAAACAATGACTTTATTAGAAATAACGAACAATTCATCTGCCTACGCACCCATTTTGATTCAACTTTCGTTGGCCGTTGGCTTGGTTGTGGTGATGATGGGCGCTACACATTTATTAGGACCAAAAAGAAAAACAACAGATAAACTTGAAAATTTTGAGTGTGGTATTGAGCAAGAAGGAAACGCTCGTCAACCATTATCTGTAAAGTATTTTTTAGTAGCCATTCTTTTTGTATTATTCGATGTGGAGGTCATTTTCTTTTATCCTTATGCAATGAATTTCAGGGCTTTAGGTTGGGATGGATTTATTGCAGTAGTTATGTTTGTCGCCTTTTTTATTTTAGGATTTATTTATATCATCAAAAAAGGTGCTTTGCAGTGGGAAGATTAAAAGAATGTTGAACTAATCATTTGATTATAAAAAACCTTAACGATAAAATTTAAACACCTAAACAACCTAAACTTCTAAACAAAAAAAAATGAGACCCGTTACACATAACACAAAAATAAAAACAGTTGAAGCTCCCAAGGGCTTTTCAGGTGAAGGTTTTTTTACGACTAAATTAACTGAAGCGGTAGGTTTAGCCCGTGCCAATTCAATGTGGCCTTTGCCATTTGCAACGTCGTGTTGTGGAATTGAATTTATGGCTACAATGGCTGCCCACTATGATTTAGCCCGTTTTGGTGCTGAACGTTTAAGTTTTTCACCTCGTCAATGCGATTTAATTATGGTCATGGGAACAATTTCTAAAAAAATGGCACCTATTTTACGTCAAGTATATTTACAAATGGCCGAACCTCGTTGGGTAATGGCTGTTGGTGCTTGTGCTTCAAGTGGAGGTATTTTTGATAGTTACTCTGTATTGCAAGGCATTGATCAAGTAATTCCAGTGGATGTATATGTGCCTGGTTGCCCTCCAAGACCAGAAGCTATTATTGATGGATTTATGAGAATTCAAGATTTAGTGAAAACAGAAAGCCTTAGACGCAGAGAAAGCGATGAATACAAAGCTTTATTAAATGGATATGGGATTCAATAAAATCAATTAAACAATAAGTTGATTTGATAATTTGATAATTAAAAATCGTTGTGCTTCTTTGATACGATGTGTCTTTGTGGCAAAAAATTATAAATAATGACAAACGAAGAAATAAAACAAAAACTGACAGATAAATTTGGAGAATTGGTTTACCATTTTGAAGAGCCTTATGGAATGTTGACGTTTGAAACAGAAACCAATAACAACCTTAAAGTAATGACTTTTTTAAATGATGATGCTGATTTAGCATTTACTTTTTTAAATGATTTAACAGCTGTTCATTATCCTGATAATAAAGGAAAAGAATTAGCTGTGGTTTATATGTTGCAAAACATAAAAAAATCCATTCGAATTCGATTAAAAGTATTTACCGACATACAAAAACCTGACGTTTTTACGGCATCCAATTTGTATTCAACAGCCAATTGGCTTGAACGAGAGGCGTATGATTTTTTTGGAGTCAACTTTGTTGGTCATCCTAACTTAATCCGAATTATGAATGTGGATGAAATGGATTATCATCCGTTAAGAAAAGAATATCCTTTAGAAGAGCAAACAAGAACAGATAAAGATGATGCAATGTTTGGGAGGTAGTCTCCTTGCCCTCCAAAAGAGGGTTCTATAAAACTCGAAAAATAAAATGACAACAATAATATTATTATAAACTTTTAAATACCCTCCTTTGGAGGGAAGGGAGGCACATGAAACAAAATATACAATTACCTGAAGGTTCGATGGAGAAACAAACCACCACCCTCAATTTAGGTCCTACCCATCCAGCAACACATGGTGTTTTTCAAAACATTTTGGAGATGGATGGTGAGCGAATTATGGATGCTGTTCCAACCATCGGTTTTATTCACAGAGCATTTGAAAAAATTGCTGAACACAGAGCTTATTATCAAATTACACCATTAACAGATCGATTAAATTATTGTTCGTCACCCATTAACAATATGGGTTGGCACATGACTGTTGAAAAACTTATTGGAGCAAAATTGCCAAAACGGGTTGAGTATTTACGCGTAATTATAATGGAACTCTCTCGTATTGCAGATCACTTAGTTTGCAACTCTGTAATTGGAGTAGATACGGGTGCCTTCACAGGTTTTATTTATGTATTTGAATTTAGAGAAAAAATATATGAAATATTTGAAGAAGTTTGCGGATCTCGTTTAACGACCAACATTGGTCGAATAGGTGGTTTTGAACGCAATTTTACAGATTTAGCATTTCAACGAATTACTGCCTTTTTAAAAGAATTTCCTAAAGCAATGAAGGAATTTGAAACCCTATTTACTCGTAACCGTATTTTTATGGAGCGAACCATGGGTGTTGGCGGCATTGATGCGGATAGAGCTTTAAATTATGGTTTTACAGGTCCTAATTTAAGAGCAACTGGCATAGATTATGATGTTCGAGTGGCACATCCTTACAGCAGTTACGAAGATTTTACATTTACCGTACCTATTGGTACAACCGGCGATGTGTATGATAGATATTTAGTACGCAATGAAGAAATTTGGCAAAGTTTAAGCATTATTGAACAAGCAATGGATAAAATAAAAGACTTAGATCCATCGGTTTTTCATGCTGATATTCCTGACTTTTATTTACCAGAAAAAGCAGATGTATATACTAAAATGGAAGCCCTCATTTATCATTTTAAAATTGTGATGGGTGAAACCGAAATTCCAGTAGGTGAAGTTTATCATTCCGTTGAAGGAGGAAATGGAGAACTTGGCTTTTACTTATTAAGCGATGGTGGACGAACTCCTTATCGTTTACATTTTAGAAGACCATGCTTTATTTATTACCAAGCATATCCTGAAATTGTAAAAGGAATGATGTTGAGCGATGCCGTTGTAACGATGAGTAGCTTAAACTTAATTGCAGGAGAAATAGATGCATAATACCAAGTGGTCAGTTAACAATATGAACACAGAGATTCATTAGCGAAAATTCAAAATTAATAACATGTTTAGTCAAGAAATAATTAATAAAATAAACGAATTAAGTAGTCATTATCCTGAAGGGAAACAAAAAAGTGCGCTCATTCCAGTGCTTCATTTAATTCAAGAAACGGGAAATCTTTCCTTAACGATTGAGCAAATGGATGCAGTAGCTGCCATTTTAAAAATAACGCCAATAGAAGTATATGAAGTAGCTACATTTTACACCATGTTTCATTTGAAACCAGTAGGAAAATATGTATTAGAAGTTTGTCAGACGGGACCTTGCATGCTTAATGGCAGTGACCAAATAATTGATTATATCAAACAAAAACTAAACATCGAAAATGGTGAAACGACAACTGATGGAGTGTTTACTTTAAAAACGGTAGAGTGTTTAGGTGCTTGTGGATATGCTCCTATGATGCAGTTGGGCAAACATTACAAAGAGTTTTTAACTCCAGAAAAAATGGATGCTATTTTAGAAGATTGCAGAGACGCAATTAAATAGCTGATTTGGTTTTAGTAACCACAAATTGATAGCCAATATATTCAAGCGGTGTCATTTTCTTTTCTTTGATAACTGATTTATAGAACGATTTTTTTACCGTGCTTTTGAGTAATTTTTGATAAATCAGTATGATGTTTTCGGTGGATTTCCCACCCCATAGCTCTACCTCTTTTTTACTTTTAATATCAACCAATGCGATTTTACAAAATTTATCAATTTTAATAGAATGCATGTTAAAAATGTATCTTTCTACGTAAAATAAAAAAAGCCATCGGATATCCCTTACTCGATAAAATTCTTCAACATGATATCTAAAGTGATCTGGCTCTATCAAATTCATGAATTTATCCTCAAAACAAAAAAGTATTTTATAAAATGTAGAGGTGTTATCATAATTTACAAATGAATAATAACCATCTTTTAAAAATTTCAGGGTGTCGTTTACAGTATATTTTTCACAGTATTCTACGTTATCAACAAACTGCGTTCTGAATGAATCTACATTCGTTAACCGCTCACCTCCAAATGATTTATTGGCAACTGAACAGTATAAAAAAACAATAACAACTTTTAAAAAATATCTCACAAAAAATAAAAGTCAAATTTAGAACATAAATTGTTAAAAAAATCAACTACTTATACTAATTTTTGATTACTCTAATTGAATGCTAAAATTATACATATTATTGTAAACAGCAATTGTTTTATTTTATGTGTTTTTGTTCAACATGGAATAAAGGAAAACTTTGAAAAAGTACAATTAACGAAATAGTTTGAGTGGAGAATACCGGATTCGAACCGGTTACCTCTTCACTGCCAGCGAAGCGCTCTACCAAGTGAGCTAATTCCCCATTTAAAAAATGTTTAATTTTTTATGATTAATAGACAAATATAGTTGTAAATTATTAATTTGGTAATGTATTTTTGAAAGATGAAACAACCCTCTTTTTTCAATCAAATATTACAATATCTTTTTATTAAAAAGAAAGATGCCAATGCACCCAACGCGATGGATATTAAATTTATGCATGGCATGAATCGAATTTCAATTTTCATGTTCTTATTTGCGATGATCGTGCTTATTTATCGATTATTTTTTAAGCGCTAGTGCATAAATCCATTTAGCACTTTCAACACTGGCTTGGCTTTCTTTTAATTCACGCTCTAATGTTTGGTAATTTTCAAACAGCATTGTTCTGTATTTTTGATCAAACAATAATTTATCAATTTCATTTTTTAATGAAGTTAAATTCAGTTCGTCTTGTATCAATTCTTTCACACAAGGTTTGTCTAATATTAAATTCACCAACGAAATGTATTTGATTTTTAATATTCGTTTGGCTATTTGATAGGAAAAGTTATTGGCAATATAACAAACCACTTGTGGCACTTTAAACAAGGCTGTTTCTAAGGTTGCGGTCCCAGATGTAACCATGGCTACTTTGGCTACTTTTAAAATATTATACGTTTGATGTTTAACCAATTTGAATGCATAATTTTTCAAAAATGGATCGTAAACATCTTTAGACAAATTAGGGGCTTGCGCAATAATGATGGTATACGCATCATATTGTTTGGCTACCTCCAACATGATAGGAAGCATTTTATTTATTTCTTGCACTCTACTGCCTGGCAATAAGGCAATTACATTTTCGTCTTTGATTGTTGATGGTATTAAAAGTTCTTTCGTAATTTCTTCAGCGGTGGGGTTTCCTACATATCGAATGGGATAGTTCCATTTCGCATAAAATTGTTTTTCAAATGGTAAAATGCAAAGCATTTCATCGATGTATTGATGAATGGCATGCACTCTATTTTCTTTCCAAGCCCACGCTTTGGGAGAAATATAATAAGCTGTTTTGAAGCCTTTTAATTTTGCCCATTTAGCCATGCGTAAATTAAATCCCGGATAGTCAACAAAAAGCACGACATCTGGATTGAAGGATAGAATTTGTGCTTTGGCTTCTTTAAAATGACGAAATATGGAAAATATATTTTTCACGACTTCAATAAACCCCATGAACGAAAGCTCCTTAATATGCTTTTTAATTTCTACTCCGGCTTGTTGCATATAATCTCCACCCCACCCTGTTATAGTAGCCTGATTATCTAGTGTAAAAATTTCTGTAGCCACATGACTGGCATGTAAATCTCCACTTGCTTCGCCAGCTATAATAAAGTATTTCACTGTTTATAAAACATTAAATTTATACAACACAGCCACCAATGCATAAATAATAATTGATAAAAAAATGCCTTTAAGTGTGGTGTACTGTTTTCTGTTTTTATAATATGTAATTAACGGAATACATGCAATTAAACCTAAAGAAATAATTTTAGGAATGATATAATGATTCATTTTTATCATCAATAAAAAATCGGAAATAGATATGTTATCAGGCATGTATTTAATTACATAAAATAATAGAACCCCAAAAAGCGGAATGACTATTCCTAAAAACACACCCAATAAAAAATTATCTCTGTTCATATATTAAGATTTCAAAAATTAATCATTAAACATGAATAATTCATCATTTTATTAAAGACTCCAATAATTCATGCCCTCAATTTTATTTCTATAAATTCCTTTTAAATCAACTAATAAAGAATTTGGCTTGGAAATAGAGGTAAAAGAATTCGAATCTAAACCACAATATTCGTTGTGATTTACAGCCACTATGATTGCGTCGTAATCATTAGATGTGTTTTCTGTTAACCCGTATCCATATTCGTGCATCAACTCTTCACTATCGGCATGAGGATCAATTACATCAACATGCACACTGTATCCTTTTAATTCTTTAATTAAATCGGCTACTTTAGAGTTTCTAATATCCGAAACGTTTTCTTTAAACGTAGTACCCATCACTAAAATTTTAGCTTTCGAAATATCAACACCTCCTTTAATAATAGTTTGAATTGTTTTTTTAGCTACATAGCTAGCCATTTCATCATTAATAACACGACCAGATAAAATAACACGAGATTTATATCCTAATTGCTCCGATTTATATGTTAAATAATATGGATCCACACCAATGCAATGTCCACCAACTAAACCAGGGAAGAATTTTAAAAAGTTCCATTTTGTTCCAGCTGCTTCAAGCACCTCGTAGGTATTGATTCCTAATTTGTCAAAAATGATTGACAACTCATTCATCAATGCAATATTTAAATCGCGTTGCGTATTTTCGATAATTTTTGCAGCTTCTGCCACTTTAATGCAACTTGCACGATGAACACCTGCTTTCACTACTAATTCGTAGGTTTTGGCAATATTATCTAATGATTCATCATCGCAACCAGAAACAACTTTAATCACATTTTGTAAAGTATGTTCTTTATCACCTGGATTGATTCTTTCAGGAGAATAACCAATTTTAAAATCTGTATATCCTTTTAAACCAGATATTCTTTCAATCACAGGCAAGCAATCCTCTTCGGTACAACCAGGATAAACAGTTGATTCAAAAACGACATAATCCCCTTTTTTAACCACTTTACCGATTGTTTCAGATGCTCTTAAAACGGGAGTTAAATCGGGCACATTGTGTTCATCTACAGGTGTAGGAACAGCAACCACATAAAAAGTTGCTTCTTTTAATTTATCAAATGAAGTGGTGAATTCTATTGTGGTGCCATCAAAAGCATCACTCGTTAATTCATTGCTTGGATCAATTTTATTTCGCATCATTTCAACACGTTTTTCGTTGATATCAAATCCGATTACATTAATATTTTTAGCGAATTCTAGAGCAATAGGTAAACCTACATACCCAAGCCCAATAACCGCTAATTTATTTTCTTTACTAACAAGTTTGTTATACATCTACATTAAAATTAAAGTTGTAAAAGTATAAAAATAAATTGATTTATAATTTATTTACAGCTCTTTACGAGAATAAAAATAATAAA
>CANHNT010000080.1 GCA_947461985.1 Bacteroidota bacterium
AAGTTCCTTTAGGATATTCGCAACTTGCCAAACTCATTTGTTGAACCATGGCATAATTGACCATGCTAATTACCACTTCTTTGGTTTCATGACAATTTTGCAACGTGTGTTTAATGGTATTATCCCTTACCCGTCGAGCTGGAGAAAATATAAGTGTTACAGGATTACTTCCAAACACATTAAAGAAACTAAACGGAGATAAATTGGCATTGCCATCGCTATCTATGGTAGAAGCAAAACAGATAGGTCGTGGTGAAACTGAACCTAAAAGATATGCATGAAGTTGTGCCGTTTTAATTGAGCCTGGAGTAATTGTCATAAAAAAGAATAATAATTTTCCAAATTTACAATTATTATTTCTGAATTAATATAAGATCTACTTGTACTTTTGTTTTTTTAATGATAGAATATAGATGAAAGGTAAAGTAGTAATTATAGGTCCTGCACATCCACTAAGAGGTGGTTTGGCTTCATTTAATGAGCGAATGGCTAAAGAATTTATGATTGAAGATTACCAAACTTCCATTTATACTTTCTCCTTGCAATATCCATCTTTTTTGTTTCCGGGGACCACCCAATTTTCATCTGAGCCAGCTCCTTCAACTCTTGATATTCATGTAAAAATAAATTCTATAAATCCTTTAAATTGGATTAAAATAGGTTTAGAATTGAAGAAAATTCAACCTGATTTAATAGTCGTTCGATATTGGCTACCCTTTATGGGACCTTGTTTAGGCACTATTTTGAGAATCATAAAACGAAATAAAAAAACAAAAATAGTATGCATTGCCGATAATATTATACCCCATGAAAAACGAATAGGAGATTCAATTTTTACAAAATATTTTATAAAGCCCATTGATGCATTTATCACAATGAGTAGCAGTGTGCTAAATGATTTAAAACAATTTACAAACAAACCTGCTCAAGAAATTGCGCATCCATTATACGATAATTTTGGAAATAAAATGGATGCCGATGTGGCAAAAAAACATTTGCAAATTCCACTCAATACTAAAATAGTGTTGTTTTTTGGATTTATTCGAAAATACAAAGGACTCGATACATTATTAGAAGCAATCTATATTTTAAAACAAAAAGGTTATTTTAAAAACCATTTAATACAGTTTTTAATTGCTGGAGAATATTATGAAGATGCTAAATCGTATGAAGATTTAATAGAAAAATATCAAATTAAAGAGCAGTTAATCATGCGCACTGAATTTATAGCCGACAGTGATGTGAAATATTTTTTAAGTTGTGCAGATTGTGTTATTCAACCTTATAAAAGTGCTACACAAAGCGGCGTTACTCCTTTGGCTTATCATTTTGAAGTGCCAATGATAGTGACAAATGTAGGGGGTTTACCTAAATTAGTGCCTGATACAATTGGTTTAATTGCAGAACCCAATGCACAATCCATAGCAGAAAAAATAGAAACATTTTTTGAGCAAAATAATTCTATTTACATTTCGAATATTAAAGAAGAAAAGAAAAAATATACTTGGGGCAAATTAATTCAAACAATCATCAATATCGTTTAGTACACACCTCATCTCTATTTTAAAATTCAATACGTTTAGGTTTGCCAGTAAGATATATTTTCTCATTATGTTCTATATTTACAAACTAGAATATTATTATGATAGAAAAAATTAAATCAATTATTCAAGCATCAATAGATACCAAGCAATTATTGTTGGCTAATGAAGATCGTATTCATACCATAAAAGAATGTAGTCTTGTTATCACTGATGCATTTAAAAATGGCAATAAAGTTTTATTTTGTGGAAATGGAGGAAGTGCAGCCGATGCACAACATTTGGCAGCTGAGTTTAGTGGTCGGTTTTATAAAGACAGGGATGCATTGCCAGCTGAGGCATTGCATTGCAACACGTCCTACTTAACAGCTGTTGCAAATGATTATAGCTATGATGTAATTTATTCAAGAATGATAAAAGGCATTGGTCAAACGGGTGATGTAGTTGTTGGATTATCAACCAGTGGAAACTCTAAAAATATTATTGAGGCTTTTAAAATGGCAAAATTAAAAGGCATGATAACCGTTGGTTTTACTGGAGAAACCGGTGGCGAAATGAAAAATTACAGTGATTATTTAATCAATGTACCTAGTAACGATACACCTCGTATTCAAGAATCGCACATCATGGTAGGACACATTATTTGTGAAATGGTTGAGAACTTATATTTTTAAAACATGCAGTTAGATTGTATTGTACTAGCCGGTGGCTTAGGCACTCGATTACAAAGTGTAGTATCAGAAAAACCAAAATGTTTGGCTGATATTAATGGCAAACCATTTTTATTTTACTTAGCTAAACAATTGCAACAATTTGCTATTCGAAAACTTATTTTTTCGGTAGGATATAAAAAAGAAATGATCAAAGACTATGTTGAAAAACATGCCGAAGAATTTCCTTTTGAAATTATTTTTGCTGAAGAAGAAGAGCCTTTAGGAACAGGTGGTGCCGTTTTAAATGCGCTACAGTATTCTGATACAGAAGATTTTTTGGTAATGAACGGCGATACTTTTTTCAATGTTGATTTGAATGATTTATATGCATTTCAAAAATCAAAAATGGCAGATTGCACATTGGCTTTAAAACCTATGCAACATACCGATCGATATGGTTTAGTGAAAATAAATGCTGCTGATGAAATAGAATCTTTTGAAGAAAAAAAAGAAAATACAAGTGGTTTAATCAATGGAGGCATTTATTGTGTGTTTAGAAAAACATTTGAAAACATTCCTTTTGAAAAAAAATTCTCTTTTGAAAAAGATTTTTTAGAAAAATTTATTACCGAAAGAAATATGGTTGGCTTTGTGAAAAATGCTTATTTTATTGACATTGGCGTTCCGGATGATTATGCAAAAGCGCAACATGATTTTTTAAATTATACTCAACTATAAAAAAAATAGGATTCAAATTGAATCCTATTTTTTTGTTTTTTATGCTGAATAATTTTATTTTTTCAATGCTAAAATAGAAAAATCGGTATCTACTTTTCGTATCGTATTCGACAAATGTCCTAATCCATCAATAGCCATTTCTACCAAATCGCCTTCTTTTAACCATTGCACTTTATAGTTGGGATCATTTAATAAACCAGTACCATTTAATTCTAACAAACAACCAGTGCCTACCGTTCCACTTCCAATTACATCGCCAGGCAAAATATCAACGCCATAAGCGCAACGCTCTAAAATTTCAGCAAATGTCCAATCCATAGACGATACATTTCCTTCACTCAGCAATGCTCCATTAACCCAACATTTCATACCTAAATTATAACTATTTCCAACATGATTTTCTTTGCAAGGCACCTTTAAATATTCCAATTCGTCTGGTGTAACTAATATCGGTCCAATTACGGTTGAAAAATCTTTTCCTTTTGCTGGTCCTAAATTCAATAACATTTCTTCCATTTGCAACGTACGAGCACTCATATCGTTCATGATCATATAACCACCAATATAATCATCTGCTTCAGCTGCTTTAATATTTCTTCCTTTTTTAGAAACAACAATGGCTACTTCCAATTCAAAATCTAATTTTTGAAAATGATCGGGCATGCAAACAATATCTCCAGGACCTTGAATGGCATTGTGATTTGTAAAATAAAATATTGGATATTGATCAAATTCTGCAATCATATCAACCTTACGATTACGTCGTGCTGCAGCTACATGCTGACGAAATGCATATCCATCTCTACAGCTTGTAGGGTTTGGAACTGGCGCCATAATGCAAGCTTCGTTGTAATCAATTGCTTGTTGGTTTGCGTTTGATTTTAGTGCTTGTTCTAATGTCTTTAATAATGCAATGTTTGAATCCCAATTTTCCAATACTTCTTTCATCGTTTTTGGATATTGAGCGCCTGCATCTTGCGCATTGTATATTTTATTGTCGATAAGTATCGCTAATTTTTCTATGCCATTATGATTGTGTGTTACTAACTTCATTATTTTAAATTTGAGTACAAAAGTAAATTTAATGTGCCAATGTGCCAATTGTTTAATGTGACGATTGTCTTATATTCATTTCTTTGTTGAAGAAACTTTTTGCAGTTGACGTGTGCGACGCAATTGCGATGAAAAATATAAATGTCGATGGTTTCAAAAAATGTATTTTTATTAATTGAGAAAAGATTTTACTTTTATCGCATGGTACATCATTTAGCAAAAACAAACTCATTGGTAAACACCTGGGTTAATGAACTTCGTAATGTGGACGTGCAAAACGACCGTATGCGTTTTAAAAGAAACATGGAACGTATAGGCGAAGTAGCTGCTTATGAAATCAGTAAAACATTATCTTATAAAGATGTTGACGTGACCACTCCTTTGGGAATTTATGCTGGAAAAGCATTGGAACAAGAGCCCGTAATCGTAACGATATTACGTGCTGGCATACCTTTGTATCAAGGAATGATTAATTATTTCGACAAAGCGGATAGTGGTTTTGTGGCAGCTTACCGAAAACATAAACCAGATGATAGTTTTGAAATTAATCAAGAATATGTAGTATGCCCCAATTTAGAAGGTAGAACTTTAATTATTGCTGATCCAATGTTGGCCACAGGAGCTTCTTTAATTATGGCATTGGAGGAATTATACGATTATGGTCGGCCTAAAGAAGTGCACGTAGTAGTTGCTATTGCTTGCACAGAAGGGATAGATGCAATCCGTCATAAATTCCCCGATTTTACCATTTGGGCAGCTGATATTGACGAGGAATTGACTTCTAAAGGGTACATCGTTCCAGGATTAGGCGATGCTGGAGATTTATCTTTTGGTAGCAAAATGCAATTTTAATTTCGCCAGTCGCAATGCATTATTCTATTCTATTTAGAAACTGAATAGATTGTTATATGTTTATAAAATAAGCGTGCAAGAAAGTACAATTTTAAGCATTTGCTATCTGTTGTATTTTTTCAAAATTTCATCCACTCTTTTTTCTACATCTGCCTCTTTTTCTAAAATAGGGGCATGATGTGGTTTAATTCTTGCATCTAGAATGATAGGACCTTTGCAACCCCAATGTTTGTTTTCGGTAAATGCTGCAATTCCATGAATATCATGCGATGGATTACAACGAGTAAAGGCCACCCACACAAAATTATTAATCGTTTGAGCTGTAAAACCAGCATCATCACATACAATAATCAATGGAATTTCAGTTAATTCATCAAGATTTAATTTTAATTTTTCATTCAACAAAGTCATTTCTTGCAACGCTTGTTGAGGAGAATTATATTTATTTAATTGCAAAGCAACTATACCAGGCATGATCAAGTTCGTTTTCCATTCTTTAAAAGAGGATGGAATTTCGTTCGCTAATTTTCGTTTCACATCGCCATAGGCTGCAATCACCACTTTGCTTCCAGTGTTTAATCCATCACCTGAATAATCGAGCGTATCCATACTGGTTTTAGTATAAAAATGAATATCTCGAGTTAAATCGATTCGTTCTAAAATATATTGAAAATAAGATTCAATATTATGCGTCGACAGTTGATTGGTTTCATCAGCAGTAATAAACAAAAACTTAGCTAAACTTAATTGCCCTGTTCCTAAAGCATGGTTGGCAATCGTTAAAATTTCTGCCGGTTGTTTCGTTTGACTGTAAGGAGTGTAGCGCTCACTTCCAATCGCTAATAACAATGGATGAACACCAGCTGCATCCACCGCATGCACTTCTTTTAATCCTGGTATTTCATGTTTCAATGCATTTCCTGTCATTTCATGAATGAGTTGACCAAAACTGGTATCTTCTTGTGGAGGGCGGCCAACTACCGTAAAAGCCCATATCGCATTTTTTTTAGCATACACTTTATGTACTTTCATTACAGGAAAATCATGTTGTAAGCTGTAATATCCTAAATGATCTCCAAATGGACCTTCTGGTTTTACTTCATTCGGAAACACTTCTCCTGTTATCACAAAATCGGCATCCGTGCTCACACAAAATCCGTCTTCATAGCAATATCTAAACCTACGATTGCCCAATACTCCTGCAAAAGTCATTTCACTAATTCCTTCTGGCAAGGGCATTACAGCCGAAACCGAATGAGCTGGAGGACCACCTACAAAACAACTCACTTTCAAGGGCACTCCTTTTTTATTTGCATTGGTTTGATGCACACCAATGCCTCTGTGTAATTGGTAGTGCAAGCCTATTTCTTTATTTAATGTATACTCATTTCCATTGAGTTGAATGCGATACATTCCTAAATTAGATTTCATAATACCTGGCGAATCCACATCTTCAGAATATACTTGTGGCAATGTCACAAAAGCGCCGCCATCCATTTTCCAATGATGTATGAGCGGTAAATCTGAAATCGAAATTTCTTCATATAAAACAGGCTTCATTAAAGGATTTTTCATTGGCAAAGCCTTCAAAGCAGCCATGCCTGTTTTAAAATTTTTTATAGGATTTTTTATTGCCTTAATCGGATCATTTTTTACCTCTATTAAATCTTGAACTTGTTTTAACGTATCTCTAAAAATGAATTTACTTCTTTCTAATGTCCCAAAAATATTAGAGGCACATCTAAACTTTGTTCCTTTTACATTTTCAAATAGCAATGCTGGACCACCTTGTTCATATACTCTTAAATGAATGGCTGCCATTTCCAAATAAGGATCAACTTCTTCTTTAATACGCAGTAAATGTCCGTGTTTTTCTAAATCTAACAAGCAACTTTCAAGAGAGGTGTAACTCATACTGCAAATATAGTTGTAAGTTTTTAGTTGTAAGTGGTCGGTTAGTTGTGATTATTGATACGGTATTTTTTTAAACAATTCATAATTTTCGAATTATTATCATAATGTATCTAACTCCAAATATGAATCAATAGGTTAGGAAATGAGCACATTACCAGTCATTTCACTTGGAATCGCAATGCCCATTCTATGCAAAACAGTGGGTGCTAAATCGCCTAATTTTCCATTTTTTACTTCGCCTACATAATCATTTGAAATTACAAATAATGGAACAGGATTCAGCGTATGAGCTGTATTGGGCGTACCGTCCTCATTGATCATATAATCACTATTGCCATGGTCAGCAGTTAAGAAAATAGTATAATCTTGCTTCAACGCTTCTGTTACAATTTTTTCGACACAAGCATCTACGGTTTCCACCGCTTTTATCACAGCTTCCCAAACACCTGTATGACCTACCATGTCTGCATTTGCGAAATTTAAAACAATAAAATCGGCCGTTTTATTTTTTATTTCTGGTAAAATTAATTCAGTTAATTGCTGGGCACTCATTTCGGGTTTTAAGTCGTAAGTGGCTACATCTTTGGGAGATGGAGCCATTAACCGTTTTTCACCAATAAATTCTTTTTCTCGTCCACCACTAAAAAAGAAGGTTACATGAGGATATTTTTCAGTTTCTGCAATTCTAATTTGAGTTTTGTTATTGGCTTCTAAAACTTCGCCTATTGTGTTTTTTAAATCATCGTTTCTAAAAACAACATGCACATTTTTAAAATTTTTATTATACTCCGTTAAGGTGGTATAAAATAAATTTAACGGAGCCATATTTTGTTCATGAAAAGCTTGTTGAGTTAAAACTTCCGTTATTTCTCTACATCGATCTGTTCTGAAATTAAAACATAAAACAGCATCTCCATCTTGAATAGTGGCTATAGGATTTCCAGCGTCATCAACTGCAATAATGGGTTTAAGAAACTCATCGGTTATGTTTTCAGTGTATGATGCTTCGATTGAAGCGATTATGTCTGTAGATTTTTCCCCTACTCCGTGCACTAAAGCGTCATAGGCTAATTTTACTCTATCCCAGCGCTTGTCTCTATCCATTGCATAGTATCTTCCAGTAACACTGGCTATTTTACCAACACTCGTTTTTAAATGTGCTTCTATTTCTTTTACATACCCTAATCCGCTTTTGGGATCCGTATCTCTTCCATCTGTAAACACGTGAATGACAACATTAACTAATTTTTTATTTTGACAAATATCACAAATAGATTTTAAATGATTGATGTGAGAATGGACGCCTCCATCACTCAATAAACCGATTAAATGAAGTGTTTTATTATTTTCTAAACAGTAATTAATCGTGGCATTAAACGCTTTATTTTGGGCTAATTCTCCCGATTTTATGGCCACGTTAAT
>CANHNT010000081.1 GCA_947461985.1 Bacteroidota bacterium
CTTATTTTTTAAATTCAAGTCTTTACTTACCACTTCTAACAATTCTGCACTGAATGTATTAGTCAACAAAAGTGTACTGTATAATAATTTTTTTTCATCAGCAGTTGGCTCCAACATAGTCAAAGAATCCACCATGGCAAAACGACTTCTAATTTTTTTAATGCTATCAACATTAATTCCAAATATGTGTTTTGTGTTCGCTTCAAAATCGATATTTATTAATTCAACCGTTTTGTCGAAATAGCGATATTTGATTGTGTGTTTTCCTGGAGTTGTTGCAAACGAATAAATTTTTGTCGCATGAATGTCACTGATATAAATAGGTTGACCATCTAACAAAATGTAACGAGGTGTGTACATCGAATGATTCACCGTTAAAACCAATGCAAACTCAGGATGTGCTTGTTGTTTTTTTATTTTAATTTCTGTCAATTCATTCAAAGGATATTTTAATAAATAGTATTCATTTTTACGCAAATTGAAACGTGTTAAATGGTCGTTTTTTAATTGCACATTTCCAGCATTCGCTTCCGATTTTATATAGACTGCATCTCTACTTACAATAGGATTTATTTCAATTTTGTTTTGATATGTTGCAGGTACTTCCACATAAGGAATTTGAATGTCATTGGCAAAAGCTGCATTGACAGCATAGGCAGCAATGTTTACTTTTTTTACAGGTTGATTTTTGTAATCTAGGGCTTTTAATTCCACAGCCATCGAATCGCCTGGCAAAGCAGATCCGGCAATTTTTTTCTCAAAATGCAATACGTTTTTCTCGGGTACAAATTTCATTTCATAAAAGTTGTCTTCAATTTTATTTTGCAAATTACTGGTCATCACAATTCGATAATCATCAGCCGAATTGTCGAGCATGGCAAATTTTAATGTATTGTTTTCTCCCGATTGTATGAGTTTGTCTTTTTTATAAATTCGATAATGAATAGGCTCTGCAAACGGATAAGCAAACGAAATGATGATGCTATCGCCTGTTCGTTTTCCTTTGGCATGCATCACATCTAATTTGTTGTAAGCAATGTTTATAGAAGTCTTAAACGAATCTTTATCTATAATTAATGCATTGGTTTCAAATGGTGTTAGCTTGTAATGAAATGGTGTTGTAATTTTCTTTTTTGTGATGGTGTCAGCTCCTCTAAATGTAATGAAATAATAATTTTTATTGGTATCTTTTGAATTATATAAATTTCGTACATGCAAAGAATCTTCTTGTTGATAAAACAACAACTTTTCTTTTTGCGTATACTTCATAAATGTTTTCACAAACACTTTTTTCTCATACGTCATTGGGTCTACAAACGTTACTTCTAATGTATATTTCGCATTTGCTTTCAATAAACTATCCGACGGAATTTTTAACTCCATAAAATTTTCATACTCTAGGGTTGTGTCTTTTTCAAACCAGTTTAGTTTTTTGTTTTGTGTAATGGTTAGGGTATCTAAAAATAATTCTTGCACTTCATCTAACCTCAAAGTATAATGCACACGAGTGCCTTGCACCGGAAAACCATTCATGTCTTTAGCGGTTGCATAAAACGTTACATCATCACCAGCAAAAAATACTTCTGAAGGCATTTCTAAGTCATACTTATTTTTATTGAGTTCATATTCTTCCAATTTGAAACTCGTATTTTTAGCTAAGGTTCTCCCTTTTTTAGTGCACCATAATTTTACATTATAATCTCTATCTAATTTTAAGGTATCCGGAATTTTCCATTGAAATAAATAAGCACCTGCTGATGTTCGTTTGATTTTTTTCGTATACGAAAAATTTTGCCCTTCTTCTGAAATCACTAAATGTGCTTTTTTTCGAATAGGATTACCATTTTTAAAGTTGATTAAAAATGATTTTAAATTCAAAGTATCTAAAGGTTTATAGAGTGGTTTGTCTAAAATAATATAACCTGGGGAATTTAACTCGGCATAAGTGTTGTTGTAATAGTTTGGTGTTTCAGCAGGTTTGCCACCTTCTTGAATACTGTATTTAAAAACATAAATTTCACCTTCATACGAAATTTTTAAAAAAACTTTATTCTCTCTTAAAGACTCTTTATTAATGCTTTTTTTGTTGAAACCAAAACCACCATATCCAGGATCATATTTTACGATTTTTCCATCAATTTCTATTTTAGCATCTTTAATTAATCGTTTATCTTTTTTAGTATTCAAATAAAGAATCACATCTTCATCAATCACTTTAGGAGTAATGAAAAAGGGTGTTTTGAAGAAATAAGAATAGGAGATTTGATTATCATTGATAGTGGCTATTAAAAAATGCCCTTCAGGCAAGGTATCTGTTTTATAGAGATTTCTTGGATACGCTCTAAATTGTTTGGTAAACAAAAAAGAAGTGTCTCTAATGTAACCATCTTTCAATAAATATTTAGTTTGTTCAAAATTGAGCTTGTAAACATGCACCATGGTGTCATAGTTTTTAAATTCCAATAATTTTTGAGCATTTGAAACAAAAACAACAGAATGCAACAAGGCAAAAAATAAAATGATACGTTTCATAACTGTAAAGAAAGGGTTTAATTTTTTCTTACCATAAAATTAAGTTTATAATTTTTTCGTGAGAAAAATGTTTGACGTGTAGCTATGATTCATTGCGATGAATAATTCCATAAAAGGCAAAAAAAAGACTACCAGTAAGGGCAGTCTTTTTATTATATAACCAATAGAGCTGAAAAATTATTTACCCAGCATGTATCTAAAACTAAACATATTTGTAAAATAAACATCTTTATAAGTTGGACTTCCTCTTTTTTGACCTGCTTTTGCCTTGGCCGTTCCTCTTTCTGGAAGTTCATCTGAACGATAACTGAGATCAGCAGACAATTGACCATTTTCTGCTAATTGAACATCATACGCTTGATAATTAGTAGACACATCGTCTAAATAATCTGTAAATGTTTTCGTTACACAAAATTCAGTAGCTACTGATAATTTACTGTTGATTCGATATTTGAATCCGAAACCTAAAGGAATGGAGATTTGCATTAAATTATATGAGTTCGCTTTCCCTTCTGTATACAACGGTTGCAAATCATGCCATTGCCCTTTATTATAGGCCATTGGGTTAAATTTAAAGCCTTGAATCCCTACAAATATGTATGGGATTAATTTGGAATATCTTTTAGCACCAGTATCAGTTGATCTGTAATCAAATCTAATAGGCAAACTGAATTCAGTGATAAATCCAAAATCAGTTATGGGAGAACGAAAGCTTAAGTTTCGTTTTTTCATGTCATAATTATCAGATTTTGCATCATCTCCTTCTATGTGTCCGTAAGATCCACATAATCTGATAGCTACATAATCATTTAATTCATTTCTTACTTGAAAACCAACAGCTAGATTTGATTGATTGTAAGGATTTGGACTGGCCTTTAAATCCCCATTATAGCCCATCATACCTATATTAAGTCCTAATTCTGTTTTCTTTGGAGAAAATTTAAAACTAGTCATTTCTTTTAGTTTGCTTTTTAATTTACCTTTAAAAGCAAAGGAATTTATTTGAAATGAAAATACAAATACTATCATTAAAGATAGCTTTAAATTAATCTTACAATTAGTAAGAATATTCGGTGTAAACATGGTATAAATTTCTATTTAAATTAATAATTTGTGGTAGGAAATTTATTAGTTTTTTAGAATTTATTATAGCAATATTAATGCTAAAATAGTAAATATTAAAATTTTTCAGATTAATTCTTTTAAATTAAACAATTTTTTAATATGATGATTCTCAAGAAATTAGACTATATCTATAATAATTTCCTAAAATCGTTATTTCAAAAAAGTATGCACAGCATTTACGACCTCTGTTACTTTTATTTCATTAATTTCTGCACGAGTGAAATTTATTTTAATTTTATTTTTTTGTATTAAAACATGTGGAGGTGTGATCAATTTGTAAAAAGAATTAATAGATGGTTGGTAGTTGGTAAATCGTTGCCACATAGTCCCGTTCGTAATTGCTATTAAAGGAGTTTTGCTCAATATGGCCATGTGCATAGCAGCTGTGTCAGGCGAAATAACTAATTTCGATTCGGCAATCAAATCAAATAATTCGGACAAACTAGTTTTGTTTGAATGATTAATTACTTTACTGTTTTGCAATGTCTTTTCAATCTCTGCACAAGTTGAAACGGAGTCTGGGCCGCCTACTAATATTATATTTTCAAAATGAGAAGATACTTGTTGAATGGTTGAAATAATATTTTTTACATTCCAACTTTTACTAGGAACACTTGCTAATGGAACAATTACCAATTGATTTTTTTTAGCTAGTATTTTGACAGCTTTAATTTCCTTCGGAATAGAACATCCATACACCTTTTCAACTAATTCTAAGTTTCGGAAATACTCTAGCATATAAAGGTGATTAGACTCAATTACCTGAGTTAAAAAATTATTCTGTTGTAACCAATTTGCATGATAAATATGATGCTTCATGCTCCAAGCTATTTTTTGAGAAGCCTGACTGCTCAAAACAAGCATGTCATCTAAAAATAAATTTCTTGTAAAGCAAGTAGAAATAGCTGTTTCAGCATTTAAAGAAGCAATTTCATGATAAATTAATGTTCTATAAGCTACCTCTTTCCATTTTGATTTATCAATCCAAATGACCTTTTCTGCAAATGGAAACTCCGTCTCATAATATTCTTTTAAAACCTTGTTCCCAACAAAAGAAATTGGATGAGATGCTTTTTTTTTAAAATGTTCAATCGTGTGTTGCCACAAAATAAAATCTCCAATGTCATCACATTTTACAATCAATGTGCCAGCCTTAGGTATAGTATTCAACGACATTTCGCCAATTCGCTTCATTTCATTTTCTACATTCTTTATTAGGCTTCTATTTTTAGAAAACGATTTTATACGTTGTAACGTTAAGGAAAAAAATAGCCGAACCCGAATTGAAAACATACTTGCAAGTTAATATCAACAATTCTTTTTGCCAATTATCATTTCTTTTTTTTCATTTATATAAACTCGATGATGCTGAATATATTTTCTGCCGTTTTAATTTTTATTAAATGTATTATTTTTGTTTACTTTTATATTGAATATGATACATCAAATTCTTAAAGACAAGTCGGTAAAACTATATATTTTTTTGGCTGGATTATTTAGCACGAACGCCATAGTTGCTGAGTTTATTGGAGGTAAAATTTTTTCGTTAGAAAAAACACTTGGGCTCGAACCTTTTACATTTTCACTATTCGGAGAACAAGGGCTTTCCTTTAATTTAACAGCAGGTGTTTTATTATGGCCTATTGTATTTATCATGACCGATATTATTAATGAATATTATGGAATGAAAGGCGTTAAGTTTTTATCCTACTTAACCATTGGTCTAATTAGTTTATCATTTTTTGCAGCCTATGGGGCCATTCATTTAGTGCCTGCCGATTGGTGGGTAGGGGTGAATGCCGAAAAAGGAATTCCTGATACTCAAAAAGCCTACACTCAAATTTTTGGACAAGGCATGTGGATTATTATTGCCTCCATTGTCGCCTTTTATATTGGACAGGTTTTAGATGTTTTTATTTTTCATAAAATAAAAGAAAAAACGGGCGAAAAAAATATTTGGCTTCGCTCAACAGGCTCAACAATTATTTCTCAGCTCGTAGACAGTTTTGTTGTTATAATTATTGCTTTTAAAATAGGGCAAGATTGGAGTTGGGGAAAAGTTGTTGCCATCGCATTAGTTGGTTATTCTTATAAATTTATTGTCGCGATATTAATAACTCCTGTTATTTATTTGGTTCATCATTTTATAGAAAAATATTTAGGTAAAGAATTGGCTGTTCAAATGAAGGACAGTGCAATACATTCGTGATAAACAATTAATTAATTTAATAATAAATCTTTTTTAAAATTTGCTCGACAAATAACATTTTCAATAGATAATCTTATTGAAAACGTAAAAAATAGTATATAAAGTAATCAATCTATTATCTTTGCCGACATTAATAAAAAAGTAGATGTCTAATCCTCAATTTCATAAACTAACTGTAAAAGATATTCGTAAAGAAACCGAAACGTGTGTTTCAGTTGCTTTTTCTATTCCTGAAGAAATAAAATCTTTATATAAATATGAAGCAGGACAATATATCACCATCAAAAAAGAAATCAATGGCGAAGAAGTTCGACGCTCCTATTCATTATGCAGCAGTCCAATTGAACAGGATTTTAGAGTAGCTATTAAACAAATTCATGCTGGTCGATTTTCTACCTTTGCTAATAAAGAACTAAAAATTGGTGACGTTTTAGAAGTGATGAACCCTATGGGAAATTTCACTACAGCAATTGACAAAAATAGTACTAAACACTATATGGCTTTTGCAGCAGGCAGTGGCATTACACCAATGATGAGTATCATAAAAATGGTATTGGCAGAAGAACCAATGAGTAGTTTTACTTTAACTTATGGTAATCAAAATTTTTATTCAATTATTTTTAGAGAACAAATAGAAGCGTTGAAAAATAAATATATGGGACGCTTTCAAGTGTTTCATGTATTGAGCCGAGAGCGCATGGAAAGTGAAGTAAACTATGGACGTATTAATGCCGAAAAATGCGAACAACTGTTTTCTAAATTAGTGGATATGAATACCATTAATAAATACTTTTTATGTGGTCCTGAGGAAATGATTATGAGTGTTAAAGGATATTTAGAAAGCAAAAAAGTAGCATCTTCTGCCATTCATTTTGAGTTATTTACATCTGAAGGATCAACTAAAGCAAAAGAAGCATTCCAAGAAACCCACAAAGCAGATGCTGGCAAAATGAGTATTGTAACCATCAAAGTGGATGATAGAAGCATAGAAATACCTTTGGCATTTGGAGGAGAAACTATTTTAGATGCTGCATTGCGAATGGGTGCCGATTTACCTTATGCTTGCAAAGGGGGTGTTTGTTGCACTTGTAGGGCAAAAGTGACCGAAGGAACGGTAGCAATGGAAGTTAATTATGCGTTAGATAAAGATGAAGTAGAAAATGGGTTTGTTTTAACCTGTCAAGCACATCCTACAAGTGAACGTGTAGTAATTGATTTTGATGCTCGATAAACTATTTAAACCAGCTACTGTACATCAAATAATTGTTCGCAATTCTATCAATTTCGCCATGAATTAATTCTTGCGAAATATCCTTTACTTTTTTAGCAGGAACACCTGCATAAATGCTCCCACTTTCGCATTTTGTGTTTTCTAATACCACTGCACCTGCAGCAATAATTGTATTTGCCCCAATATGAACATTATCCATTACGATAGCGCCCATGCCTATCAACACATTGTCTTCAACGGTGCAGCCATGCACTAAAGCATTGTGTCCTATCGAAACATTGTTTCCAATATTAACTTTTGTTTTCTCATACGTACAATGAAGGCAAGCTCCATCTTGAATATTCACTTTATTGCCAATTCGTATGCTATTGACATCACCTCTGACTACTGCATTAAACCACACACTGCACTCTTCGCCAAATACTACATCTCCCACTATGGTTGCGTTAGGGGCAATAAAACAGGTAGATGGAATTGAGGGCATAATGCCTTTTACGGGTAATATATACATAAAGAGTACGAATTTAGAAATACGAATTACGAACTTTGATTTCATAATTACAAATTCTATTTTTTAAAATGCTTACAACGGGTTGCTGACATCTGACATCTCTAATGTATTTTTACAAACTATGACTCAACGACAATTATTTTTAGAACATGTAGCACAAACTTCAGAAACGCCTTTATGTTTTGAAGTATCTAAAGCAGAAGGAGTTTATTTAATGAATGAAAATGGGAAAAAACACATTGATTTAATTGGTGGTATTAGTGTTTGTAATGTGGGTCATGGAAATGAGAAAGTAAAAAAAGCCATTCATGAACAAGTAGAAAAATACATGCATGTAATGGTTTATGGCGAAGTTATTATGAGCCCACAAGTAGAATATGCAAAGGCTTTGGCAAACCATTTACCTGAAAAGTTGAATAGTATTTATTTTACTAACAGCGGAAGTGAAGCTACAGAAGGGGCTATGAAATTAGCCAAACGAATTACAAGTA
>CANHNT010000082.1 GCA_947461985.1 Bacteroidota bacterium
ATCATTTCGCTTGATTTTGCAGTTGAACGGCTTAAAAATGCAGACTCATTACTCATGTCTTTGAATATTACAAATCTGTAGCTTTCTGGATGTATTCCTTGTTTCATGTTTTGTTATTTTTTATTGTTTTGCATGATTGCTAACCATGCTAATTAATTATAAGGATTGCAAAAGTACTCTTTTATTTTTAAATGGCAATTTTTTTTGTTTAGAAGTTTAAGGTTTAGGCGTTTAATAGTCAATCCGAATTCGTTTCTCTACATAATGCTTAATTTAAACTTCCGCTACTATCCTACTTCATATTAATATACTGTAAAGGAATTTTTAAATCCGACGTTCTGCACAATTGAATCACTTCTTGCAAATCATCAATTTTTTTGCCTGTAACTCGTATAATGTCGTCCATAATAGCGGCTTGTACTTTAGGCACATTGTCTTTAATCAATTTCACAATTTTTTTGGCATCGTCTTGTGCAATTCCATTTTTTACAGGCACTGCTTTTTTCACAATTTTACCCGATGGCAACACTTCTTTACTCATGTCAAAACAATTAGAATCGAGGCCTTGGCGCATAGAACGGGTGATTAATACATCTACAATTTGTTCCATTTTCATATCGCTGTCGGCTTCTAAAGCCACTGCGTAGTTTTTTTTATCTAACTCAATCACCACATGAGATCCTTTGAAATCAAATCGATTTTGTATTTCTTTTTTAACCACATTTATAGCGTTGTCTAATACTTGAATTTCTACTTTACTGGCAATGTCGAATGATGGCATGTTTTATTATTTTTTGCGAAGTTAAAGAATATTTTCTATGCTAAAAATTTTCTCTGACCTCAAAAAAGGAGCTTATAGCCTACATTTATGTTATCAAATTATTAATTTTCCATTAATAATTTATATATTTAGCATTCTAAATAAAAATAGAACGAAAATTCATTCATGCAAGCTGTTATTGGGCAATTAAATAAATTTGAATCGGTTACACTCAAACAATTAGACAGTGTGAAGTTGCAAAATAGAATGGATACGAAATATATCTTGTCTAAAGCTCAATTGGTATTGCTTTTAGAAGGAATAAAAGACGATCAATTTGTATTAGAAATTGACAATACCCGAATTTTTACCTATAAAACGATATACTTTGACACACCTGATTTTCAGTTTTACAAGGACCATCACAATGGATGTGTAAACCGAGTGAAAGTGAGGAGCAGAGAATATGTAGAAAGCAAATTGAGTTTTTATGAAATCAAACGAAAATTATTTGGTACCCGAACCGACAAACAACGCAAAATAATTCCTGCCATTTACCACGAAGTTCCTTTAGAAGATTATAATTTAATTCAATATAAACGATTGGACAATAAACCAATTGAAAAAAAACTAAGCAACAATTTTAAACGAATTACATTAACCAATAAAAAATTTACCGAACGAATTACCATTGACCTTGAAATTGGATTTGACAATGGCAAGAAACAAACCCATTTGCCCGAATTAGTCGTCATAGAAGTAAAACAAGGAAAAACCGATGTATTTAGCAACACCATTCAAATGCTCAAAAAATTAAGGGTGCATGAAAGTAGTTTTAGCAAATATGTGATTGGGGTTTCATTGCTTGAAGAGAATATAAAACACAATAATTTCAAGCCCATATTATTAAAATTAAACAAAATAGAGAATTATGCAAGATGCTGAAAAAATAGTTAAAGAAATGAAGGATATACCGATGGATACAATGGAACTGATCACGAGATTTGGAATTAATTTTGTAGCGCTATTTATTTTAGTTCGATTAATTTATTATCCAACGCATAAAAATAAAGACTTTTTATTCACCTTCTTTGTTTTCAATTTTATCATATTTACGCTCTTGTGCACAACCCATATTAAACAAGGGATTGCCTTTGGATTGTTTGCGATATTTTCTATTATGCGTTACCGAACCGTAACAATTCCGATCAAAGAAATGGGTTATTTCTTTATTTGTTTGGCTTTAGGAATGATCAATTCATTGTCAATTATTGATAACCATTTATTGTTTTCAGATTGGATGATTGTGCTCTTTAGCAATGCCTCTATCTTATTATTAACGGTGGTATTGGACCGATTTATTTCATTGACGCACGAAAATTTTAAAGAAATTACCTACGAACGAGTTGATTTAATTACGCCTAATAAACGGGAAGAATTAATTGAAGATTTAAAAAACCGAACCGGACTTCCTATTCATCGAGTGGAGATAAAGAACATCAATTTTTTACGAGATACAGCCAAAGTGCATGTTTTTTATAATGCAAAAGAAAATGAAAACCGATTAGAAGTAGCAGGTGGCGATGATGATTAAACAGAGATGAAAGATGCCAGATACCAGATGTCGGTTGTCGGGAAATACATTAGATTATATAATAGTAGCAATCCATATTTAAAGTCTGAAACTTTTTACATTCAATTAAATAAATAATTATGAAACAAATCAAAATAATAGTAACCATTTTAATCGTTAGTGCCATTTTATTTTCATGTAAGAAAGGTCCAGGTGCAGGAGGTAGAGCTTCTATAAAAGGAACTATTTTTGCAAGAAATTATAGCAACACTTATATAAAAACAGACTCCGGATTTTTAGGTGATCAAAAAGTGTATATAAAATATGGTGATGAACCAGGCATTAGCGACAACACCGATACAGACCCTAATGGTGAATTTTACTTTAATTATTTACGTGAAGGCAAATACACATTAGTGGTTTACAGTAAACAATTAACCAATAACGTGTTAGACAGTGCAATTATTAAAACGGTAGAAATAACGAGTAAAAAACAAGCATTAATAGTTCCACAAATGGATATAAATACGTTCAAAAACTAAGCATGAGCAGGATAAAATTTCTACTTCTAGTTTGTTTTTGCACAACTTATTTTTCATCAAATGCACAATTTTCGCCTACCTATTCGGATGCAGGCATGTGGAATACCTTAGGCATAGATTATGCCATCAATAAAAAAGTTTCCATCCTTTTTGCAGAAGAATTAAGAATAAAAGAAAACTATTCGAGGTTGAATTTGTTTTACACAAATATTGGAATTGAATATTCGTTTAATAAATACATTAAAACATCATTAGTGTACAGACCGATTCAAAAATTTGCAGATGACAATACGATTTCTAATCGGCACCGATTAATGTGGGATGCAAGTATTAAATACAAAATAAAAAAAATATCCTTTTCGTATAGACATCGTTTGCAAGTAGAAGCAAAAAACATACAATCGAGTGAATTAGGACACGTGCCAGAATGCTATTCAAGACATAAAGTTGAAATTGGCTATCAGGCAACTAAAAAAATAAATCCCTACTTTGCTTTTGAAACAAGGTTTCAATATTATGACCCACGTTTAGTTACTGCCTACCATAAATTTGACAGAATGCGCTTTCAGTTGGGCTGCGATTATAAATTAAATGGATTCAGTAAAATAGGTGTTTACTATTTATTTCAACAATTATTTAATGTAAACTCTAACGAAAATTTATACATTACTGGCTTAGAATATTCCATCAGTTTAAAAGATTCTCCTCTTTTTAAAAAGAAGAAAAAGTAGATTTCATTAGTTCTGATTATATTTGACATCAAATAATTTTTTTCATTGAAAACATATTCCGCTAGTCAACTAAAATCCATTTTTACGAAGTTTAATAAACTGAACGTTTTTGTTATTGGCGATGCCATGATCGATAATTATTGGATTGGAAACATTGATAGAATTTCACCCGAAGCCCCTGTGCCTGTTTTTACGGTTTCAGAAAAACAATCAAGACCAGGAGGCGCTGCCAACGTGGCTTTAAACTGCAAATCATTAGGTGCACAAGTATCGTTGTTAACCGTTATTGGTAAAGATGAACAAGGAAAAGCATTGATTTCTGCGTTAAATAAAGAAGGAATCGATTCATCGATGTGCATGCAAAGTGCAGACCGAATTACGACTTCAAAAACGAGGGTGTTATGTAAAAATCAGCAATCGATTCGGATAGATGAAGAAATGGAGGAAGAACTTTCGATTAAAGATGAACATCGTTTTATTGATATGTGCATGAGGGCGATACAAATTGAAGTACCTGATATTGTTATTTTTGAAGATTATAACAAAGGCGTACTAAAACAAAATGTGATAGAAAAAATTATTGGTCATTGTAAATTGGTGGGCGTTTTAACTGCTGTAGATCCAAAGAAAAAGAATTTTTTCTCGTATGTAGGGGCCGATATTTTTAAACCTAATTTAAAAGAAGTAAAAGAAGCATTGGATATTTCTATAAAAGAAGTTAATTTAACTACAATGAATCAAATGCATACAGCCTTGCATAAAAAACTCAAGCATAAAATCACCTTCATTACGTTATCCGAATTAGGTGTTTATGTAAATGAAACAAAAGGGAAAACAATTGCTGCTCATATACGAAACATTGCCGACGTTTCGGGCGCTGGTGATACCGTAATTGCAGTGGCAAGCATGATTTATGCAGTTACAAAAGATGAAAACTTGATGGCAATAATCGCTAATTTAGCAGGTGGTATTGTGTGTGAAGAAGTAGGTGTAGTGCCAATCAACAAGAAAAAATTAGTGGAAGAAAGTTTACTTTTTATAAGCTAATAAATTTCTAACAGTAAGTGTAGGTTGCACTTGGGATATTGTTTGGATAGATGTTGTGTTATTTATTCTAGCAGACAAAGAAGTTTTGTTATCCTCTTTTTTAAATGTCACACAAACTATGAATGAATATGCAAAAATTAATAGTGTAAATAAGTTTATTTTTTTAGCCATACGTACGAGATTTAATGATTTGGTAATGCAAATATATTACTTTAAAATCAAATATTGTAAGAATACGCACTTAGAATAGTTATTAAATAGTTTATAAAATTAATAAATAGTAGATTTTAAGCTTACCTGATGCGATGTATCTAATGAATTTTTAAATTGTACTTTACAAAACTCAACAATTGCAGCATTTCCAATACCTGTCACTATTACGGTTCCAGATTGAGCTCTAAATGAAGTTCCATTGATAAACAACTCAATATAGACTTTATTATTGCTTTTATTTACATCTGTAAAAGATGAGGTAATTGAATAGTTACCTGCTGCTGGATAGCTTGGTGTACCAAAATCAAAGCTGCAACCTAAGCCACTTTTTACGGTATGCAATGTATAAAAAGAAGTGTTTAATGCATAAGAAGTATCCTCTACAATTGCATTATCTACCCCATCAATTGTCAGTTCGTGCAGTGAGGTACTGCAAATATTTAAATGTGTATTAGACGTATTATTATTTTTTTCATCTTTATTACAAGCAAAAAGAATGAATGACCCGATTAATAATATGAATGCACATTTATACATAATCTATTTGTTTTTGTGAGCCTCAATTAATTCGATAAAATCATCAAACAAATATCGAGAATCATGAGGGCCTGGAGTTGCTTCAGGATGATATTGAACCGAAAAAACGAGTTTTGATTTCATTTTAATTCCTTCTAATGTATTATCATTTAAATTAACGTGTGTAATTTCTATTAAATCATTATTCGATACGGAGTCGGCATCTACAGCAAATCCATGATTTTGAGTAGAAATTTCACTTTTCATTGTTTGCAAATTTAACACAGGATGATTGATTCCTCTGTGGCCATGATGCATTTTATAAGTTTTTGCCCCATTTGCTAAAGCAATTAATTGGTGCCCTAAACAAATTCCAAAAACAGGTAAGCCCGATTGAATAATTTTTGATACCACCTCAACTGCATAACGCATAGATGAAGGATCACCAGGACCATTACTGATAAAATATGCAGTGGGCTTAAATGTTTGTAAATCGTCAAAAGTAGATTTAGAAGGGAATACCTGTAAATAGGCACCTCTATCGGTCATGCACTTCAAAATATTTCTTTTTACCCCAAAATCTAAAACCGAAATTCTTATTTCAGAAGTTGGATCCCCAACATAATACGCTTCTTTTGTAGAAACAAATTCAGACAAATCCAAGCCTTCCATACTTGGCACAGCCGCTAATTTTTGTTTCAAAATGTCAATGTCATCAATGTCTGAAGAAATGATGCAATTCATTGCACCACTGTTTCTGATGTGAGCAACCAAGGCACGAGTATCTAATTCATGAATGGAAACAATATTATTTTCAACTAAATAATCTTGCAATGAGCCGTTAGACATCACTCTTGAATATTTATCGGTTAAATTTTTTCCAATTAATCCAGCAATTTTTACAGAATCACTTTCAACATCCTCATTATTTACCCCATAATTTCCTACATGGGCAGTGTTCATCACCACAATTTGTCCGTAATAAGAAGGATCTGTAAAAATTTCTTGGTAACCCGTCATACCCGTATTGAAACAAATTTCGCCAGAGGTCGTACCAATGGCACCAAATGCGCTTCCTGAGAATAAGGTTCCATCAGCAAGCAATAAAAAAGCTTTTTTAGAAGTGTTCATTAAAAAGCGAAGTTAAACAAAGAAAAGTAAATAATGAAAGGTAAATAATGATTAATGATTATTGAACATTGAATAATGAATAATTAAAAAAGGAAATTCATAACTCATAATTAAAATTTTATGACTACAACATCTCCACATGAATCAATGACTTTATCATTTTTATATGAGGAATACCCACTTCTTTAAACTCTACTCCTACTGGCTCATAACCTTGTTTTAAATAGAAATCCAATGCCGTTTTCCGAGCATGTAATTCAATTATTTTATATTTATTTACTTGGCAAAAGTTTTCTGCAAAGCTTATGATTGAGCGGCCTATTCCTTTATGTTGATCGTTTTCAGCGATCGCCATTTGTCTAAACTTAACTTTTTCTGTTGACCCTATTTTTACAAATAAGCACCCTACTACATTCTCATTATCTAAAGAAACAATAATATATTGGTTTTTATCATCTTCAATATCTTCTTGTGAAATAGAAAGCCCTAGTGGCTTTCTTAACACATCATGCCGAAGCATTACCACCTGTTTATAATAATTGGATTCAGTATCTATTAACAATAATTCGTATGTCATTTATCTTAAATTAAATGGTTTTTTAATAGACCTGCTATTGATTTTATTTGTACAATTTCATCATTCAACTTTATGGAATTAGGATGCGAATTGGTGCTGTACACTTGTTTAATAATGCCTTGATCTTTTATTTTTTGCAGCGCATTATTCGTAAATAAACCATGTGTTGTAATTGCAAAAACGCTCGTTGCGCCTGCTGCTGCATAGGCTTGGGCTGCTTGCATCAGTGAGCCTCCTGTGCGAATCATATCATCATAAATAATAACGATTTTATCTTTTACATCTGCATTGACACCCGTTATTTGAGTTTCATCGCCACTCATTCTGTGTTTGTATACAAAAGCAGATTTTACATTCATCTCATTGGCTAAGGACTCTACCCATTTGGCACGACCTGCATCAGTAGCTGCTAACACGAACTGGTTTCCACCAATTTCATTTGCAATATCCATAACGATTTTTTTGGCATATAAATGTTTGCACCTTACATCACTTCCAAAATAATAAGGAATTCCATCTGAATGTAAATCAAGTAAAAAAACGGTGTTGGGTTCGGCACAAGCAGGTAAGGATGAAAATAGCAATGCCCTATTTTTAGCTTTCACGATTTCACCAGCTTTAACGGCTCTTTCCATAGTGGCATAGCCAAAATAAGGAATGATGATCGATAATGATTTTGCACCTGCTTGAATGATTCCATGCGCTAAATCATATAATTCTAAGGTGTTTTTATCATCGATAGTTCCACCAATTAACACCACACTTTGTTGTAAAACTTGGGTTTCTATTTGATGATAAATTTCGCCATCAGGAAATTGTTTGGTAATGAGATTTCCTTTTAGAAACGA
>CANHNT010000083.1 GCA_947461985.1 Bacteroidota bacterium
CAGGATAACCATTTCGTTCACCCACATTTCCTCTACCATTCACGCTTAATTGCATTCCTTCTTGCACTCCAGCCGGAATATCAATGCTAATGGTATCTTCTCCGTAAACTCTGCCTTCTCCTTTACAAGAAGTACATTTATTCGCAATTTGAGTGCCGTCTCCATTACAAGTTGAACAAGTGGTTACCGTTTGCATTTGACCTAAAAAGGTGTTCGTAACTTTACGAACTTGTCCGCTACCACCACAAGTGCTGCAATTTTGAATAGATGCTTTATCTTTTGCACCACTGCCACCACAAGGGTCACACTTTATGTATTTTTTTACTTTAATTGTTTTGTGTGCACCTTTTACGTTTTCTTCAAAATTCAATTTTACTTTTACTCTAAGGTTAGAGCCTCTGTTGCCAGTTCCTCTGCTTCGTCCACCACCTCTTTGTTGTTGGCCACCAAAAAATCCATCCCCAAAAACATCCCCAAAATTTTCAAAGATATCTTCCATTCGCATTCCACCGCCTCCAAAGCCACCTTGTCCACCGCCTGAGGCACCACCAACTCCAGCATGACCATATTGATCGTACCGTTGTTTTTTACCGGCATCACTTAATATTTCATACGCTTCTGCGGCTTCTTTAAATTTTTCTTCTGCTTTTTTGTCACCTTCATTTCGGTCAGGATGAAATTGCATGGCAACTTTTCGGTATGCCTTTTTTATTTCATCAGCCGATGCACTTTTGCTAACGCCCAATATTTCGTAAAAATCTCTTTTCATTTTTTATGAATTACAATCCTTGATTGCTATTTTTTAAATATATTCTTAATGTTTTTAATTCAAGCATTTTCGCCTTTTCCCACTACTACTTTTGCATGACGAATCAACTTGTCGTTTAAGGTATACCCTTTAACCACTTGGTCTATTACTTTACCAATCATATCGGGTGTAGGTGCAGGAATTTCGGTTATAGCTTCATGTTTTTCAACATCAAAAACTTCTCCAATACTGTCAAATGGTTTTAAACCTTTACTTGAAAGAGTATGATTTAACTTATTTATTATCAACTTAATACCATTCTTAACAGATTCAACATCGGTAGCGGTTTCCATTTGTTTTTCTGCTCTTTCAGAATCATCAATTACCTCTAGTAAATTAATCATTAAATCTTTACCAGCCGTTTGAATAACCTCCATTTTTTCTTTAAACGAACGTTTCTTATAATTATCGAATTCAGCAAAAAGTCGCATGTATTTATCTTTCCAATCAGCAACTTCTAACTCCAATTTGTCAATATCGTTCATTACTTCTTCAGTAACTTCTTCAGTTTTTGTAGTTTCTTCTGTTGTTTGATTTTCGATAGTAGCATCGTCTACTTGAATCTCTTTTTCTTGTTCTGACATATCTTTATATTCTAAATTTAGTTTAGTATTATTTTATACTCAATTTATTTGCCAAAATGAATATTGTGTCAAATTGTCTAAAATAAATGGCTATAAAAGGGAATGATGTCACTTAGTAAATTGAAATGCTGACTTTTGGGCAAAATTGAAACTACTCGATTTTTTGCAGCTAGTATATTTTACAACTTTTTTTAGCCATTTTCCTACAGGATGGTATCTCACCAAACTGCATATTTCATTTGGTGAGACACCAACGGATAGTTAAAAAATAAACGATATTTTTTTCAATAATTTAAGAGAAGCTTCATTTAAGACTCAATTCCTTTTGTTTCTTCAGCATGAGTGATAGCAGGTAAATTTTCTTCAATAAATGTTTTCTTGATAAAAAACATGGTTTCGATATTTTTTAATTCAGAACCAGCTTGAGTTAAAAGATTTTTACGTTTACGAGATGCGTTTTTGGCAAAGCCTAAAAAAAACAGCAACACACCAATGGAGACCACTAAACCTTTTATTGCTATATTGAATGTTTGTAAGTCGCCTTTGTTAGAGATTGCCATTTCGTAGGCTTTTTGATTCATTATTTCTCCTAAAATATGAAAAGGAAATACGGTATGCATGATGAAAATAAATCCGATGGAAGCAATCCCTAATAAATAAAGTATGTATTCTGTAATAACATCAAAGCTGGTTCCTATAAATTTAGAGGCTTTGTTTTTGTATAAATTTTGTACAATTGGGGAAAGCGATTTTAATATTTCATTGGCTTCAATCAATTGTTCTGTTGAATTTTGCGGTAATTTGGGTTCTTTTGAAAACAACATAGTAGATAGTTTTATAGAGTGATAACTTTTTTGTTTCTTTGAGCAAATTTATAAAACAAAATGAAAGCAATCTATTTTTCTTTTTTTACAGCCAGCCTTTTTTTATTCTCTTGTACAAATGAAAGTGAAAAAAACAACACTTCTACAGCTTCATTGGCTGATATTTTGCATTCACATGTCGACTCTTCGGTGAAAGCAGGCGATGATTTTTTTGAATATACCAATGGTGGTTGGTTAAAAGCCAATCCCATACCAGCAAGTGAATCGGGGTGGGGTATTTTTAATTTAGTAGAAGATGAAAATCAAACCAGAATAAAAACAATTAGTGAAGAAGCAACTGGAGTTCATGCTGCTAAAGGAACTCCTTCTCAACAAATTGGTGATTTCTTTTCGAGTGGAATGGATTCTGTTGCTGTTGAAAAAAATGACATCGCTTCATTAAAAGATATTTTCAGTCAAATTAATACTTGTAAAACCACTGCCGATATTATCAATACCATATCATCTTTACAACAAATTGGCGTTTCTCCTCTTTTTAGTTTGGGAGTAGGACAAGACATGAAAATTAGTGATAAAAACAGGGTTTACCTTGGTCAGGGTGGACTGGGATTGCCGGATAGAGATTATTATTTCAACACGGATGCCCAAACATTGAAAATTAGAAATGAATATCCAAAACATATTCAACGTATGTTGACCATGCTTTACCAAGATAGCGTAAAAGCAAAAACGCAAAGTGAAGCCATTTTAAAATTAGAAACTTCCATTGCCTCTGCGCATAAAAAACTAGAAGAATTAAGAGATCCTTATGCGAATTATAATAAAATGTCTTTGGCACAAGTAAATGCTTTGGGCTCAAACTTTGCTTTTGAAAATCAATTTAAAATGTTAAACATAATCAGTGATTCGATTATTGTTGGACAACCAGTATTTTTTCAAAAAATGAATGGTTTATTAAATACAACCAATGTTGAAACATGGAAAGCTTATTTAACTTGGCATACGCTAACTTCATTTGCATCCTATTTAAGTTCAAAATATGACAAAGAAAATTTCAATTTTTATTCTGCTTTATTAAGTGGAACAAAAGAACAACGCCCACGATGGAAAAGAGTATTGAATGCACAAGAAGATGCATTAGGTGATGCACTCGGGCAATTGTTTGTGAAACAATATTTTCCTGAAAAAACAAAAGCTCGTTATGTTGACTTAACTGAAAAAATTGTTGAAAGCTACAGAGAGCATATTCAAAAATTAGATTGGATGAGCGATAGCACGAAAGAGAAAGCCATTGTAAAATTAAATGCCATCACAAAAAAAGTAGGAAATCCTTCAAAATGGAAAGATTATTCTGCGATGAATATTACAAGAGATTCGTATTGTAAAAACATTATGGAATCAAACAAATGGCATTTTAATTATGAAGCACAAAAATTAAATAAACCAGTAGACAGAACAGAATGGAGCATGACTCCTCAAACATATAATGCGTATTACAACCCATCGAATAATGAAATTGTATTGCCAGCAGCCATTTTTACTGCGCCAGGTTATAAAGACGAAGAGATTGATGATGCTGTAATTTATGGGTATGTGGGCGCTTCAACCATTGGACATGAATTAACGCATGGTTTTGATGATGAAGGTCGGCAATTTGATGAAAAAGGAAATTTAAAAAATTGGTGGAGCAAAGAAGATGAAGCTAAATTTAAAGTAAAAGCGACTTTATTGGTTGATCAATTTAATAAATATACCGTGTTAGACAGTCTACATCCAAATGGAAAAGCAACTTTGGGAGAAAATATTGCAGACCTTGGTGGTATCGTCATTGCATTGGATGCATTTAAAAAAACAAAACAATATCAAGAAGGAAAATTAATTGCTGGCTTAACGCCTTTGCAACGCTATTTTATGGGCTATGCTTATGGTTGGATGCAAACAAGAACGAAAGAAAAATTAGCAGCTCAATTATTAACTGACGTACATGCACCCATATTCCTTCGTGTAAATGGACCGATGAGCAATTGTGACGAATGGTATAAAACATTTAATGTTACTGCTCAAAATAAAATGTATAGAGACAGTTTGAGTAGAGTACGCATTTGGTAAGAACAAAGGATGCCAGCTTTTTGATGTCTGATGTCAGGTAAAAAATTTGATTTGTAAATAACAATTAATACTTAATAATTGAAAATAATTTTCCTAGGGACTCCTGATTTTGCAGTAGCAACGTTAGATGCAATGGTGCAACATAAATTAAATGTGGTAGCAGTGGTTACAGCACCAGATAAACCAGCAGGTCGTGGTATGAAACTACAACAATCTGCTGTGAAAAAATATGCCGTAGAACATCATATTCCTGTACTTCAACCCGAAAAATTAAAGAGTGAAGATTTTTTAAATGAGCTAAAAAGCTACCAAGCAGATTTGCAAGTAGTGGTTGCTTTTAGAATGTTGCCCGAGGTGGTGTGGAATATGCCTCCGTTGGGAACAATAAATGTGCATGCCTCATTATTACCCAATTATCGAGGTGCTGCGCCAATTAATTGGGCCATTATTAATGGAGAAAAAGAAACGGGTGTGACTACATTTAAACTCAAACATGAAATTGATACTGGCGATATTTTATTACAAGAAAAAGTAGAAATTGCTGAAACCGACAATGCAGGAATTTTGCACGATAAACTAATGTTAACTGGTGCTCAATTATTAGTAAAAACAATTGAAGAACTTCAAAATAATACATTAAAAATAATACCACAAACAAGCCTGACATCTGGCATCGAACAACAGACATCGCTCAAACATGCTCCTAAAATTTTTACTGAAACATGCAAAATTGATTGGTCAAAAAACACCGATGATGTGTATAATTTAATAAGAGGATTGTCTCCTTACCCTGCAGCATTTACAACAGTCAACGACAAAAAAATGAAATTATTTGACGTTGAAAAAATAATTGAAAGTCACTCTTTTGAGCCGGGAAAAATGGAAACCGATAATAAAAAATTTATTCATTTTTATTGTGCGGATGGATATATTTCAGTAAAAAAGCTACAGTTAGAAGGCAAAACGCAAATGTTAGTTGAAGACTTTTTGAGAGGAAATAAATTATAAAATCTTGATAATAAGTTTAGCCTCTAATTATTTATTTAATTAAAGAAAATTGTTTCTTTTAAAATTATATTTTTCTGATTACAAAATTGAAAAAGGATCCTTGTCCTTTGCAAATGGAAATTGATTTCTTATCGTTTCAATTTCACTTTTTTGAATGGTATAATATAAAAAACCTTCCTCATTTTCTTTTGAAATGACTATTTCTCCAAGAGGATTTATGATGCAACTATCCCCACTGTATATGATTTCATTGCCATCTTCTCCTACACAATTGCAAGCGATAACAACGCATTGATTTTCTATTGCACGTGCTTGTAGCAACGTTTTCCAAGCATGATTTCTACGCGCTGGCCAATTGGCAACATACAACAAAATGTCGTATTCGTTTTCAGCACCTAATCGACTCCAAACTGGAAATCGTAAGTCATAACAAACTTGTGTATTTATTTTTATTCCTTTCACAGAGGTAATTAATCGTTTATCTCCTGCCGAAAAATGCTTGTCTTCCTCAGCATACGAAAACAAATGATGTTTATCATACATGCCAAATTCGCCATTGGGCAACATCCAAATTAATCGATTAAAATATTGCTCATTTTCTTTGACAATCATACTTCCAGTTAAAACAATCCTTTTTTCAATGGCTATTCGTTTCATCCATTCTACTGTTTTGCCATTCATTTCTTCTGCCAATAAAGTTGGATTCATACTGAAACCAGTGGTAAACATTTCTGGCAAAACAACCAACTCGGTACCTGCTTTTACCTGCTCTATTTTTTGTTCAAACATATCTAAATTAGCTTGATGATTTTCCCAATGCAAAGAACTTTGAATGATACAAACGTTTAATGATGACATTTAATTGTAGTTTAAGGATGAATTATTTATATGTGATGATAAAAGTAAGAAATTATATTTCCTTCTTCAAAAAATTGTTGATGTATTCAAATTCAAACCCTTTTTGTAACAAATAGTTTTTAATTTTTGTCATTTTTATGAACTTGTTTTTTTCTGATTTTAATTCGGCCAATTTTTTTAATCCATGATGTTCAATTGCTTGTAAATAGTCATCTTCATCAATTTCTTTCATTGCTTTTTTGATGCAGTAAGCTGAAACTTGTTGCAGTTTTAACGCATGAATAATTTTATTTCTGCCCCATTTTTTAATTCTAAATTTTCCTCTTGCAATAGCACATGCATAGCGCTCTTCATTTAAAAAATCTTCTTGAATGAGCTCTAAAATATAGCGTTCCAAATCATCCCCATAAATTTCCATCGACAATAATTTGGAGCGCACTTCCTTATGACTTCTCTCTTGATAAGCACAATAGGATTTTATTTTTTCAAGAATGCTGTTGTCCATTTTTTTGAGTTGTCAGAGGTCAGAGGTCGGTTGTCAGTTTTTTTGAAAAATAGTATTGATTAAATGGATTAATATGTTGAATTTGCCGTAGACTGACAACAGTCATCCGACAACATTTTTTATACAATTCTCAATTTAGCATAGTTCAACATTATTTTTTTAACGCCATTCGGACCAAAATCGATGTTGGCAATTTTATTGGCAATAGGACCTTCTAAAGTCAACACATTACCAAAACCAAATCGTTGATGTTCCACTTGGTTACCCACTTCTAAAATACTGGTGTCCGATTCCACAAAATTTGTAGAGGCTTTATGTTCCACAGCAATTGTTTTGGAAGGCATTTTCTTTTGTTGAATTTCGTTACGTTCTTCAGAAGGTTTATTAAATATGGTGCGCTGTTTAGGTTTTGATGTTAAATTAGCATCCACTAAATCAGTTGGCAATTCATCTAAAAAACGACTTGGGTCATTTTGAACCAAGCTTCCAAAACGATAGCGATTGTTTGCATAACTAATCCATACTTTTTCTTTAGCTCGAGTTACAGCCACATAAAACAATCTACGTTCTTCTTCTAAATCTTCACGATCATACATGCTCATGCTGCTTGGGAAAATATTTTCTTCCATGCCAACCACAAATACACAAGGAAACTCCAAACCTTTAGAGGCATGAATGGTCATTAATTTTACCACATCACTGTTTTCTTCATCGTCTTTATCCGCATCGGTTAACAACGTAATTTGCTGTAAATAACTTCCTAAAGTACGTTCAATTACTTCGCCATCTTCATCTGGAGTTTCTGTAAACTCTTTAATTGAATTTAATAACTCTTGAATATTTTCATATCGTGCTAAACCTTCTACTGTTTTATCCGAATGAAGATCTTGAACCATGCCGCTGTATTTTCCCAATTCTGCAGCTACTTCATACGCATTTTTTTTATCAATAATGCCCTGAAAATTTTTCATCATGACTACAAAATTTTCTATGGCAGATAGGGTAGAGCCTTTAAAACCATAAAGATTGGCTTCACAAATAATTTCCCAAAACGATTTGTTTTGCTCTTGCGCTAATAATGAAATTTTATTGATAGACGTATTTCCAATTCCTCTTGCAGGATAATTAATGATTCGTTTAATCGCTTCTTCATCTTGTGTATTGACTAACACTCTTAAATA
>CANHNT010000084.1 GCA_947461985.1 Bacteroidota bacterium
ATAGAATTAAATAATTGGTTTATTTTTATTTAGAATCTTAAAAATAAGGTAAATATGTTAGTGCTTTTAATTTTATTTGGCAAGTATAAAACTCCTTTTTAGTTTTGGATATGAAATTTTTATTTTATATATTTTTATTGATTGTAGGATTTAGTTTAAAATCATTTGCACAAAGTTCGGCTGATGAAAAAATAATTGCTTTTTCAAAATTATACTCAACCGTTAAATTTTATTACCCGGAGCCCGTTTTAACAAATTTCCCTTGGCAAGCATTGGCCTATAAAGGATATCGATTAGCCCTCGAAAACGAAAATGACGAGGTCTTTATCAATAAAACGAAAGCGTTGTTTCGTACGTTAGCACCGGGCGTGCAAATAGGTAAAGCACAAGTATTTGACTTGCGTAAAATAACGCCCAAAAATCCAAGAGCGTATCCGACTACGAAATTTTGTCAACATAAAATTGCTTTAAATGTCAATAAAAAACAAGTATTTGCAACAACGAGTTTAAATTATATATATCAACAAAAAAATATTTATTATAAGATTATTCAACCCTTTAACCCTAAGCAAAAAGGAATGTTGGGGAAGAAAATAAAAGTTTCTTTTTGGGCTAAGTGGGAAGGTGCAATAGACTCTAATCTTGCATTTTTTCAATTGATGCCTTTTAACAGAAAAACAAAAACATTGTTGGATTATACGATAAAAGTGAATACAAATGAATGGGCTTTGTACATACAAGAAATTGATTATCCTGAAGATATCAGTGTCGATAAATTGAATTTTAACTTGCCTTTGGCAGGCACTATTTATGTAGATGATTTGCAAATAGAGAAGTTTGAAAACAACCTATGGGAAAAAATCAATTTCAATAATACAGGATTCGAAAACTTTTCGCCATTAGGCAATTTAGTAGGTTGGGAAGATCCTTTTATTGCAGGCACCATCGTTGAAAAAAATAATAAAGATACTAAGGAAGGGCAATTTTCGTTGAAATTAACTTCTGTTCAAGATCAAATTTTATATCAACCTACAGATATTGAGAAGCCCTATGAAACGAAGTTGATGGGTGATTATCATGCATTTGTTCCATTGCAACTATATGCCAATGACACGTCCATTTATCCTTTCACAAATAAAATTGAAGTCGATCAATTAGCTGCACAACTATTGGCTCAAATAGATAGCAATGCTCCGGTCAATCAACAAAAAATAGCCGTGGCACTTGAAATTTGGAGTCAGCTGTATCAAGATTATCCTTATCGAGAAAATAATTTTGAAGAAAAAAACAATTACTTTTTGCTACATTTTGTGCATGCACTCCAAAAATCAACGACTGATTTTAATGCAAATGATTTTTACACAAACTATTTATCCTGGTTAAATGATCCACATGCAACCATTGCCTATCGTAGTTTAGCGAAAGAGCAACGTAAAAAATTTAGGATTCCTATGGATATTGTTTTAACCCAAAATGAATGTGTAATATCAAACCTGAAAAAAGCAACCAGCATTATTGAGCCAGGGGATGTGATTCTCAAAATGAATAATATAGCTATTGATAGTTTAATTGTAGAATACAATCGATTTTCGATAGCTAAAATAAATCAGCATACAGCCATTAGCAGGTTATTGGAAATTTATGATGCGGACTCAACTGAAATAGTAGTTAAGCGAAACAACAACATTTTGAAAGAATTCTTCAGCTCAAAAAATCAAATGTTGCCTAAAACGTTTACTGCTCAATCTGCTACGGATTCATTAAACGAAGAAAATGACGAGCAAGCGTATAAAAATAATTTGGAACAAAAAATGAAGAACGACCAAGTGTTTTATTATCATGCAAATGCTGCCCGAGCGATTAATAAATCAACGTTGTTAACTGAAGAAAAAGTGGATAGTTTGGTAAAAATATTTAATAACTATCAATATATAATCATTGATTTGAGGGGACGAGCTAGCAATAACTTTTTAAATTATTTAGATACCCATATTCCCACTATTGAATTAGATAAAAGATTGGATGTGATTAAAAAAAGTTTTCAACCAGTAGCTCAATTTCAATACGATACTATTAATTATACGAAACAATCAAAATCAACATTAATCTTAAAACCGAAAATAGTTTATTTAGTAAATTATAAAACAATGGGGAGTGTTGAGCGCAATTTAGTAAGAGCAAAATATAGCAAATCTGCTATATTGGTAGGAGAAAACACAGCAGGTGCTACGGGCATTGTAAACAAAATTCGAATGAATGATAATATGGAGTTTTATTATACAGGCTCTAAAAATGTAGGATTAGCAGATTTGCAAAATGGCAATTACCAAAGTATTGGTTTAAAACCAGACTATATAGTTTATCCTACTAAAGAAGGTATAAAAGAAAATAGAGATGAAATACTTGACAAAGCTTTAGATGTAATTAAAAATTTAAAATAAATTTAGTTCATTCTAAGGTTGTCAATTAAACGAATGCCTTCTAAAAAAGAAGCAATTAACACTATCATTTTTTTTGTGTCATCAAAATCGGTCATTATCTCAAGGTTATCGGCGTTTGCCAATAAAATATATTCGGTTTCAAAACCATTTTGAGCTAGTTTTTGAACACAACTTTGCTGAATTTGTTCAAAAGGAATTGTACTTATATTGTTTTTAATGGCATACAAACAGTTGTAAATTAAGGGCGCCTTCAACCTTGCTTCGGCAGATAAACGAGTGTTTCGAGAGCTTTTTGCTAAGCCATCATCATCTCGAAGGGTGGGGCAGGTGATTACTTCAACGTTTAATTTTTGCAAAAGAATCATTCGTTTAATAACAAGGCATTGTTGAAAATCTTTTTCACCCAAATACAATTTATGGGGTTGAACAGCATTTAATAACTTATGCACGATTAAAGAAACGCCGTTGAAATGACCGGGTCTAAATTTCCCATCTAAAACAGTATCTAAATAGCCAATATCATAAATAGGTATGTTTTCCATTCCTGTAGGATACATTTCATTCACCGAAGGCAAAAAAAGTACATCGGTTTTTGCTTCAATTAATTTTTCAATATCAGAATCAATGGTTACAGGATATTTTTCAAAATCAGATTGGTTGTTAAATTGAGTGGGATTAATAAAAATGCTACATACCGTAATTTCATTTTCTAATCTTGATTTTTCAATTAACGAAATATGCCCTTCATGCAGTGCGCCCATCGTAGGTACAAACCCTACAGATGCATTCTGGTGCAGTAAATTTTGCAATTCGAGGATTGTTTTAATGATGTACATAACATTCAAATATAGGGCAGTGAAATCAAAATCATCCACTTTTGAGAAAAAAACAGTACATTTGCACTCCAATTCTAAAAACTATTCAATAAAAAACTCAATGGCTGTAATACAAAAGAAAAAAATTCTTTTCATTTCGCATGAATTTGCTCCTTATAATGAAGAGACTGATTTCGCAAAAATATTGAATATGTTGGCTGTTAAATCGAATGATTCAGGATATGAAGTTCGAGCCATTATGCCTCGTTTTGGTGCTATCAATGAAAGAAGACATCGTCTTCATGAAGTGGTAAGATTATCTGGTATTAATATTCAAGTTGATAAAGAAGATCATCCTTTAGTTATTAAAGTGGCCTCGTTGCCCAATGCTCGTTTGCAAGTATATTTCATGGATAATGAAGATATGTATAAACGTAAAACTACTTTTCACGATGAAAATGGTGTTGCTTTTGACGACAATGGTGAAAGAGCCATCTTTTTTTGTAAAGGTGCTTTAGAAACAGTTAAGAAATTTGGATGGCCTCCTGATATTATACATGTACACGGTTGGATGAGTGCATTAATTCCTATGTATATCAAATCGTTTTACAAAAAAGAACCTGTTTTCGCTAATTCTAAAATTGTTTTTTCGGTTACTAAAAATACCATGAAAGAAAAATTAGGAGAATCTTTTTCTAAACAAATTATGGCAAGCACTCCATTAAAAGAAAAAGACATCGAAATATATAAAGATGGTGAAAATACCAATATGTTTATTGGCGGAGCAAAATATGCCGATGCTGCTATTATGGGAGATCCGGCTATTGAAGAAAAAATAATTACTGCCATTAAACCCTCACGGAGTAAAAAAGTGTTAAATTTTAATCCAGAATCAGATGATGTGACGGATATTATGGAACTTTATAGTAATTTGGCAGGCAAATAGGCAATTAAAGAAATGAACAACACATTCTACAAAAAAGGATTCAACTTATCAGGAATCACAATAATTATTTTAGGAGTTATTTTCACCTCTTCATGCAATGAAAATACGATTTTACCTCCCAATTTAGTTCCTCCAATAGACAATATTAACACGTTTCAGGATACGTCCTTAACAGTGATTACTAACAATATCTATCAAGATTCTGTATTAACGGGTGGTTTAAACGGAACGACTCGAGTTTCAAATTCTAGCTCATATTATCATGCTTTAGGTGTGCTAGTAACTGCTGATTTTGGAAAAACAGTTGCTGGCTTTCATACCGAAGTATTGCCTCCTAATAACTTATTTTCCTATAAAGGTACGAACGTACAAGTTGATTCAATCATATTGGCCATTCCTTACCGTTCTTCCTTTGGAGATACGATTAACGCAATTCCTCAAAAGTTTAACGTTTACCGTTCGTTGCGATCTTTTTCTAGAGATTCTGCTCAATTTGAAACAACTAAAGATGTATACGATTCTTCTCCTTCTGAAGTGTTGGCTAGTCAGGTTGTAAATTTTAATACGTTTAAAACAGATTCTCCAACAGTGGGAACAGGAAAATTAATTCCACAATTACGATTTAAATTAGCCGAGTGGTTTATAGATAGTTTGAAAGAGCAAATTGATTTAGGAGCGAATGGAGCAATGGCTACCAATGCAACCTATAATCAATGGTGGAAAGGTTTTTATGTAGCCCCAGCAGACTCTAATATAGCAGGCAATACAATTGGTTATTTTAACACCTATGGTACAAGAATGTATATCTATTATAGATACACCAATACCAGTGGAACACAAGATACTACAAACTCCATTTTTGGTTTTGATGCAAATTTCAGCAATCGTTTTTGTCATATTACCAGAAATTATGCAGGGTCAAATGCCTATAATTTGAATTTGATAAACACTAATAATCCAGTAGGAGATTCAATCTTGTACTTACAAAGTGAGCCAGGGTTGGCTACCTTATTAAGATTTCCTAATTTAACTACTATTGATAATCACATCATCAATAAAGCCGAATTAATATTTAACAGCTATTACTCCACCAATTTAATGAGCGATACCTTAAAAGCTGGATTAATACCAAGATTGCAAGTTTTTCAAGTCGATGAAACAGGGGCAGATAAAATAGTGAGTGATTATGCAACCTTTGGTACAAATTTTGTTGATGGAAAGCGTTATCAAGTGAGTTTCCTAGGAATGACTTATGTTCAATACAGATTTGCATTGACCGAAACGTTCCAAAAGGCAATTTCACAAAAAAATAATACCTTTACGCTCAAAATTATGGGACTAAATGTAGGAACGCCTGCTGCTTATCAATCTGTAATCAGAGGAAGCAGTAGCTTGGTTACTTCAATGAAACCTAAATTAAATTTAATATATACAAAAATAAAATAAATTTTTATGTGTGGAATAGTTGCTTACATTGGTTCAAGAGAGGCTTATCCAATTTTAATTAAAGGATTAAGAAGGTTAGAATACCGAGGTTATGACAGTGCAGGAGTTGCCTTATTAAACGATGCCAAATTATCTGTTTACAAAAAAGAAGGGAAAGTCGCTATATTAGAAGACTTTGCTAAAAATTTAGATACAACTGGTAATATAGGTATTGGGCACACCCGTTGGGCAACCCATGGGGTGCCTTGCGATCGAAATGCGCATCCTCATTTATCTAATTCTCATCGATTGGCTATTATTCATAATGGCATTATCGAAAATTACGCATCCTTAAAAGCGGAATTAGAAACAAGAGGCTATATTTTTGAAAGCGATACCGATACTGAAGTATTGTTAAACTTAATTGAAGATATTCAAAAAGAAGAAAAACGAACGATTGAAGAAGCCGTTCGGGTAGCACTTAATGAAGTTATTGGTGCTTATGCGATTGTGGTAATTGATAAAAACGAACCCGATAAAATTATTGCGGCCCGTAAAGGCAGTCCATTGGTAATCGGTATTGGTCAAAATGAATTTTTTGTAGCCTCTGATGCTTCACCTATCATTGAATATACCAACAATGTAGTTTATTTGAACGATGAAGAATTTGCTGTTTTAAATAGAAATGGAAAATTAGATATTAAAACATTGGGCAATGTAGAGAAAACGCCTTACATCCAAAAACTAGAAATGGATTTGGAAAAAATTGAAAAAGGAGGCTACGAGCATTTCATGTTAAAAGAAATATATGAGCAACCTCAAGTAATTTTAGATTGCATGAGAGGCCGTATGAATGCCGAGCAAGGTTGGATAAAATTAGGCGGTGTAGATGAATACGCTACGCGAATTAACAATGCAAAACGAATTATTATTACTGCTTGTGGAACATCTTGGCACAGTGGTTTAATTGGTGAATATTTAATAGAAGAATTAGCTAGGGTGCCTGTTGAGGTGGAGTATGCATCTGAATTTAGATACCGAAATCCTATTGTTACACAAAACGATGTGGTTTTAGCAATTTCTCAATCAGGTGAAACTGCTGATACGCTTTCCGCTATTCAAATAGCAAAAGAACGTCAGGCATTAATATACGGAATTTGCAATGTAATAGGTTCGTCTATCGCACGAGAAGCACATGCAGGTTCATACACACATGCTGGTCCCGAAATTGGAGTGGCTTCAACCAAAGCTTTTACGGTTCAAGTAACCATATTAACCTTGATGGCGTTGCAGTTGGCTCAATCAAAAGGAACCATTTCTCAATCTAGACTACGCACGATTTTATATGAAATGGAGCAAGTGCCCGAAAAAGTAAAACAAACGTTAAAGCTGGATTCAAAAATTAAAGAAATAGCGGCTAAATATTTTGAAGCGAAGAACTTTTTGTATTTAGGTCGTGGATTAGCCTTCCCGATTGCGTTAGAAGGAGCATTAAAGCTAAAAGAAATTTCGTACATACATGCAGAAGGATATCCTGCTGCCGAAATGAAACATGGTCCTATTGCGTTGATAGATGAAAATATGCCTGTGGTGTTTATTGCTACCAACAAGAGTGCGCATGAAAAAATTGTTTCAAACATTCAAGAAGTAAAAGCTAGAAAAGGAAAAGTAATTGCCATCATTTTAGAAGGCGATGAAACCATTAAAGGCTTAGCAGACGACTACATTGAAGTGCCTGATACAGACGAATTATTATCGCCATTGGTTGCGATTGTTCCACTACAACTTCTTTCTTATCATATTGCTTTAATGAGAGGTTGCAATGTAGATCAACCCCGTAACTTAGCAAAATCGGTAACCGTAGAATGATGATTTGGCAAGAGTGGAAGTTCCAATTTTGATTCTTCTTTAATCACCCCCATCGGTATTCTAAAATTTACTTCCAATCCGTGTGTTTTATTGGTATTATCATAGTCCACTATTATTCGGTCGATAATAGACCGTATTAGTTCCTTTTTCTTTGGTTGGGACAATTGGTCGTCTTCTTTTATTAAGTCATCTAAATGGTCTATAACCTCGTACCAATGGGATTCTGAATCGAGAGATGTTAGGGTGGATTGTATGGAATCAATTTTTGATGAGATTGATAGATGTTCCTTATTGAGTTGTTTTTTCAAGGTTTTATAAATGTTTTCGGATTGGAATTCTCCCAAGTAGTTCTTCCTTTCAAC
>CANHNT010000085.1 GCA_947461985.1 Bacteroidota bacterium
AATGCATCGAGTACAAAAAGAATTTAAAGAATTTGAACAGAATATTCAGTTTATAGAAGTTGGTTAATAAACGACTCAATAAATTTTTCTAATGCCTGTTTTCAATTGCCTTTAGATTATATTTTTGTTCAAAGTTAATATTCAAAATTGCTTAAGTAAAACAAGCAAAATAAACGAATTTTAATCTTTACTGTTCATCAGTTTCTTGGATATTACATCTGCTGGGCAAATAACATATTGACCTTGGTTTTTAAACCATGTAATTTGTCTTTTAGCATAATTACGGGTATGTTGTTTTATTTTATCTATCGCAAAATTAAGATCGCAATCGCCATCAAAATAGCTGAAAAGCTCAGTATAGCCTACTGTTTGTAAGTTTTTGAAATGTTTTATAGGAATAAAGGTTTCTGCTTCTGCTACCAAACCTTGTGCAATCATGCAATCTACTCGTTCATTAATTTTTTCATACAACGAAGCTTTTTCGATATCGATTGCGTATTTTTCTATTTGAAAATTGCGTTGTTTGATTGTTGAATTTCTGTAATTTACTATCGATTTTTGCGTTGATAATTTAAACGTTAGTGCCCTCATTAAACGCATCGGATTATCAATTTCACCTACTGCATAAAAATCGGGATCTGTTTCTTTAACTTTATTTTGCAACCAGCTCAATCCATTTTCATGAAATTGAGCTTCAACGTCTTTTTTTATAGAGTCATCAATGGGAGGCATTTCGTCTATCCCTTCGCAAATGGCTTTAATATACAATCCCGTTCCACCTACTAAAATTGCAACATCATTTTTGGCAAAAATTTCATCCAAAACAGCTAATCCAAAACGTTCATATTCTCCTGCCGATACATCTTCATAAATGCTGTGTGAGTTTATGAAATGATGTTTCACTAATTGCAATTGTGCCTCACTTGGTTTAGCCACTCCAATGCCTAATTCTTTGTAACATTGCCTGCTGTCTGCCGAAATAATTTCGGTATGAAAGTGTTGAGCTAGCTGAATGGCTAAATCGGTTTTACCACTGGCTGTGGGTCCAGCAATTACAATGAGTTTTTTCAATTTTTCAAATTATAAATCTTCTGTAAAATTGCCCATATCTTCATCGCTCACAATTTCATCTTCTCCTTCGTCTCCAAATCCTTCAGCATCTCCTGCTAAATCATAAATTTCGAGCGTTTCCATCACCGCATCTTTTTCTTTTCCTAAAATGCCAAACTGACTCGGAGAAATGCCTTCACTTTTTGTAACTCGAGGAAACATGTCTGAATCCATCAAAAATTCTTTCAACGAAATAACTTCTAAATTTAATGTCCAGTTTTTTGGATGAACACATTCATAAATAAATCGTTGATGAGGATCGTTCATTAAAGCGCCAATGAGGGTTCTTTTCATGCTTAATGCAGGCGCATCGCGTAAATTTTTTTCTACGATAGATGAAATTTCTCTTTCTTTATTAATGAAATCATCCGTTAAAAAAAAAGAAGCTTCCATGGTATCGGGAAATTGAAACGCTTTTTTAATACAAGTATGTAAATCAAAAAAAGGTTGATTCGTAAGCACTTCCACATCTCTGAAGGTCGCATTATCTTCGTCCCAGCTTATTGTAAATTTTAATAAAGACATATTATTTTTTCTTGAGAGCAAACATACTAAATAGCTTTTATATTTAATTCATTTGCTTTAATAATCATAAATTGATAGGCTTCTTCATAATCATTTTTAATAACACCATCCAAAATGGCTTCTCTAACCGCATCTTTTATTTCACCCACCACTTTTGAAGGCGATAAATTAAAGGTTTGCATAATTAATTCTCCCGTAATAGGGGGCTGCCAATTTCTAATTTGGTCTTGCTCTTCAACCGCCTTCATTCGGTCAGCAACTAAGTTAAAATTTTCTCTGAAGCGTTTTACTTTTTCTTGATTTTTAGAAGTAATGTCGGCATTGCAAAGCAACATTAAATCATCAATTTCTTCACCAGCATCAAATAATAATCTTCGTATGGCGCTGTCGGTAATGCTTTCTTTCGTTAAGCTCACAGGCCTATGATGAAGCTGAACCAGTTTTTGAACATACCTCATTTTTTCATTCAAGGGCAGTTTTAAATTCTTAAAAATGCCAGGCACCATTTTGCTACCAATCCATTCATGGTTATGAAACGTCCAGCCGTGGCCTTTTTCAAAACGTTTCGTAGCAGGTTTTCCAATGTCGTGCAACAGTGCAGCCCAACGCAACCATACATTGTCGGAATGGGGTGCTAATTGGTCTACCACTTGAATGGTATGGTAAAAATTATCTTTATGCCCAATGTTATCAATATATTGAGCGCCGGCTAAATCGACCATTTCTGGAAAAATGCGTTTTAAAATGCCTGTTGTATACAATAAATCAAAACCAATGGATGGCTTTTTGCAAGCCAATATTTTGTTCAACTCCTCTGCGATGCGTTCTTTAGAAATAATATCAATTCGAGCGGCATTGTCGCTGAGTGCTTGCAAGGTTTTTTCTTCAATGGTATATTGCAATTGAGTTGCAAAACGAATGGTACGAAGCATTCTCAACGGATCATCTGAAAAAGTTTGAGCAGGTTCCAACGGTGTTCTTAATACCTTTTGTTCAATGTCTTTTTGCCCATTAAAGGGGTCAATAATATCGCCGTAATCTTCTTTGTTTAATGAAATAGCTAAGGCATTAATAGTTAAATCTCGTCTGTTTTGGTCATCTTCTAAGGTGCCAATTTCTACTGTTGGGTTTCTGCTTTCGGATCTATACGATTCTTTACGAGCACCAACAAACTCCACGTCAATGCCATCAATAATTGCTTGAGCAGTTCCGAAATTTTTATAAACCGCCACGGTTGGTTTGTTTTTGCACATTGCTGAAACTTGTTCTGCTAGCGCAATGCCATCGCCTAAGCATACGATGTCAATATCTTTAGTATTTCGTCCTATTATTTTATCTCGCACAAAACCGCCAATCACATACGCTGGCATTTGCAATTTTCGAGCTGCAAATGCGATCTTTTCCAATAATAAAATTTCTTCTTTCGTGCATTCAACTTGCATGGCGCAAATTTAATGCGCTTTGTCCAATCTTAAGAAAGTAAATATTCTTTGTGTTATCAATATAGATTTTATATAGTATCAGTTGCGAAATTATTCGAATTTTTATCTATCTTGCTTCAACAGTTTAAATGAAAATGCCCTCGACTCCCAAAAAAATTATTTCATCAACTCTCTTACTATTTCTTTGGTTTGTTGAGAAGAGTCTTTGCCACTCATCATTTCAGCTAATACTTCCACCCGTTCGTCGCTGGTGAGCTCTTTAATTCTTGTGTTGATGTTACCAGCTTGGTTTTCTTGTTTGTAGATGTACAGATGTTGGCTTGCTTTGCCTGCAATTTGTGGTAAATGGGTAATGCTAATCAATTGGTGTTGAGTAGCCAACTCCTTCATAATGTTGCCCACTTGCAATGCCACTTCGCCCGAAATGCCGGTATCTATTTCATCAAAAATAAGGGTTGGCATATTGTTGCTGCCAGCAATGATGGATTTTAAACACAACATCAACCGGCTCAACTCACCTCCCGATGCTGCTTTATGAATGGGTTGAAACTTGCCAGTTTTATTTGCATCAAACATAAATTCTACTTTGTCTTTTCCCGTTGTAGAATAATCGGTTTCGGTGTATTGCACTTTTAATGTGGCATTGGGCATGCCCACTTTTTGCAATAATTCATTTACCTTAATTTCGACGTTTGAGAATTGTGCTTTTCGTTTTTCTGTCAATTGATTTGCCAATTGATCTACTTCTTTTTTGTGAGTTTCAATGGATTGTTGAATGGCTAATTCGTCTTCATCGGCAGAGGTTGCTTGTTGAATTTTTTCTTCCAACGATTGCATAATTTCTATCAAGGAATGCGTGTTCAGCACATGATGTTTTTTCAATAATCGATTGGCCTCGTTTAGTCTATCAGTCAGTAAATTAATTTTTTCTTCATCATAATGTGTCGAAGAGAATAAATCATCGACTTCACTGGTGATGTCTTTTATTTCGATGTAAGATGAAGTCAACCGCTCAACTATGGTTTGTAAAGCAGGAATATTTTTAGTTTGACTTTCTAATGAATTAATTACATTCTTTAATTGAATAACAATGCTTTCGTCGCTTTCATTGAGCAACATAGAAGCTTTTCCCAGACTTTGTTTGAGCGCATCGCTGTTTTGTAAAATGGTCAATTCACTTTCAATGTCTTCTATTTCGTTGGGTTGTAATTTAATGGCTTCTAACTCCGAAAATAAAAATTGATTATAGTCTAACTCTTGTTTAATTAATCTGTTTTTTTCTTGCAATTGAATGAAGGCTTGTTGCCATTTTTTCCAAGCATGAAATTGTTCTTTATAGTGTTGAAGCGTGATGTTATGTTGTGCAATTTCATCTACCATTTGCAATTGATGTTGTGCATATTGCAATTCAATGGTGTCAAACTGTCGATGCAAATCAATGAGTAAATTAGCCAGTGGAGTTAAAACAGAGAGGGTTGTGGGAGAGTCATTAATGAATATTCTTGATTTTCCGTTGGAAGTTATTTCTCTGCGAATAATTAATTCGTTGGACGCATCAAATTCATTTTCTTGTAAAAAAGATTGTGCTTCCTGATTTGTTTCAATATCAAAAATGCCTTCAATAATACATTTTTCATTGGCATTTAGCAATGACTGGCTATCGGCACGGTCGCCCAAAATTTTAGATAAGGCGCCCATTAAAATAGACTTTCCTGCACCTGTTTCTCCAGTAATAATTGTTAAGCCTTTTTTGAATGAAATGGTTATTTCATCAATAATAGCATAGTTGCGAATAAATAATTGTTTTAACACAGCACAAATATAAGCACTGAAAAAAGAAATAAAAAATGGGTTTATAAAGAGGTTACTCCTTACACTTTTTAATTCATGGGAATAAAAAAAATCCTCCAAAGAGGATTTTTAATTTTATTATTTCATGTTGTGATAAACCTTTTGAATATCTTCATCTTGTTCAATTTTATCAACCAATTTAAAAATATCTTCCGCTTGTTCGTCGGTTAATTCCACTGTATTCATTGGAATATAGGTTAATCCATTTTGAACAGGTTCTACTTTTTTGCTTTCCAAATAATCAGCCATTTTCCCAAAATCAGTATAGTTGGTTCTGATAATAATATTGCCATCTGCATCTTCTCCAATTTCTTCTAAGCCATAATCAATGCCTTCTAATTCCATTTCATCAATATCTACACCATCGGCTTTAATTTTAAATTCCCCCATTCGAGTAAATGTAAATGCCACACTTCCTGTATTTCCCATTGAACCACCGCCTTTATTAAAATAAGCTCTAACATTGGCAACTGTTCGTGTATTATTATCTGTAGCCGATTCTACTAAAATAGCTACACCATGCATTCCATAACCTTCATACAACACCTCGTCATAGCTCGAAATATCTTTTCCTAATGCACGTTTAATAGCAGCTTCTACTCGGTCTTTAGGCATGTTACACGCCTTGGCATTTAAATAGCAACGACGCAATGCAGGGTTGTTGTCGGGCTCAGGGCCACTGGCTTTAACTGCAATCGCAATTTCTTTACCAATTCTGGTAAAATCTTTTGCCATTTTATCCCAACGAGCAAACATGGCTCCTTTACGTACTTCAAATATTCTTCCCATGATGAAATTTTCTAATTAGATTGCAAATTTACTTTTTTTGTTTTTCTTTCCAAGAAGTAATTTTTATTGAAAAAAATATATATTTTTGTGGTTCTAAAAAAATATATATAAAAAATGAAAAAAGTAATTTTATTAAGTTTGGTAACAATTGGAATTTTTGCTTCTTGTGGTAAAGATAAAACCACAACTACCGCAACCACCACCACCACAGAGAAGATCCAAAAAAAATGGAGATTAGTTAATTCTCAAGACATAGAGTATGTAGGGACTACAAATGTTGTAGATACAATTATCAATTACCCATACGGTACTACGGATTCTATTGAATTCAAAACAAATAACACGGCTGTAGCCAGTTTTTCTGGGATGTTAGATACTGTATCTTATCAAATTTTAAGTGATACAAAAATTATTCTTGATGCAGACACATTTGCTATTAATACATTAACTGCAAATGATTTTGTAATGGCATATTATAATAGAGTAGATCTTCCACATTATGATATCATACTTACATTAAAAAGATAATTAATTACATAATTTATATTCTTAAATCCTGCATCAATTTACATGCAGGATTTTTTTTGTTTACTTTTGGGCAATATTTAAATTATGGAACGAATAGAAAAACTAAAAAGCATGTTGTTGCAATCGCCTGAGGATTGCTTTGTGTATCATGCTTTAGGATTAGAATATGTGAAGTTGAATGACTTAGAAAACGCATTGGATTATTTTAATCAAGTGATTTTTCTTGATGAATCTTATGTGGGCACTTATTATCATTTAGCTAAAACATTAGAAAAATTAAATGAAATAGAAGAAGCCATTACCATTTACGAAAAAGGGATTGAAATTGCAAAATTGCTCAAAGACAATCATGCTCGAAATGAATTACAAATGGCCTTGGATGATATTATAGAGTAAAAACAGTTAGTAGAAAGGGGTAAGAAAATGCAGCTAGAAAATTTAAACAAATCCAAAAAATATTTATTGGCAGTGAGTGGTGGCATCGATTCGATGGTGATGGCAGATTTGTTTTTAAAACAGCAGTTGATGTTTGCTGTCGCTCATTGCAATTTTCAATTAAGGGAAGAGGACTCAAATTTAGATGAACAATTGGTAACCGATTGGTGTGTTAAAAATAATATTGAATGCCTGGTCAATCGAACAAATACAATTGATTATTGTGCACAGCATAAATGCTCAATTCAAGTAGGCGCAAGAGCGATTAGGTACGCTTTTTTTGAAGAAATTTGTGTGCGTAAAAATATTGATTTTATTGTTACAGCACATCATCAAGATGATACTATTGAAACGGTGTTGTTTCAATTTTTTAGAGGTACAGGCATTCAAGGTTTAACAGGAATTCCTTCAAAAAACCAAAAAATTATTCGTCCTTTATTGCCATTTACTAAACAACAAATTGAAGCCTATGCAATGCAATTTCAAATACAATTTAGAGACGATAAAAGCAATTTAAAACAAGCGTACACACGGAATAAATTGCGATTAAAAATCATTCCTCAATTGGAAGAAATGTTCCCTGCTTTCAAAAATAATATTGCGAATAATATTCATCGAATGAATGAAGTGAACGAAATTTATTCACAACAAATCAATCAATACAAAAAGAAATTAATAGAGCAACGAGGAAAGGATTATTATATTCCAATTTTGAAATTAAAAACCGTTTCGCCTCTTGCAACTATATTGTTTGAATTGATAAAAGGATTTCATTTTTCCTATGAACAAACATTGCAAGTGATGCAATTATTGGAGCGACAAACAGGAAGTTTGGTAGAGTCGCAATCGCATCAAATAATAAAAAACAGAAATTTTTTGATCATCACCGAAAAAAATGCAACAGAATCAGAAATGATTTTAATTGAAGAAAACGAAACTAAAATTGAAATTCAAGATTTTGAACTGAAATTAAAATCAATCACAAAAGATCAATTTGAAATTAATAAGGAGTTGAAATATTGTGCTGTTGATTCCACGTTGCTTGAGTTCCCTTTAATTCTTCGAAAATGGAAACAAGGCGATTATCTCTATCCGTTTGGAATGACGAAAAAGAAAAAAGTTTCTAAAGTGTTGATTGATGCAAAAATTCCGTTGC
>CANHNT010000086.1 GCA_947461985.1 Bacteroidota bacterium
TAGGTTGTAAACTTAATTTTTCTGAAACATCCACAATTACTCGATTGTTTGATGAAGAAGGTTTTGAAAAAAAAGAATTTACTCAAGAAGCCGATGTATATGTGATTAACACTTGCTCAGTAACTGAAAATGCAGATAAAGAATGCAAACAACTCATTCGGAAAGTCAAAAAACAAAATCCAAATTCCACAGTCATCATTACGGGGTGTTATGCTCAATTAAAATCGGCGGAAATTGCTAAAATAGAAGGTGTAGATATTGTTATTGGAGCTGGCGAAAAATTTAATATCGTTAAGCATTTCAATGAATACAAAAAAAATGGCGAAGCCAAAATTTGTAGTTGTGATATTGAAGAGGTAGAAGGATTTCATTCTTCTTATTCAAAAAATGATAGAACCAGGACCTTTTTAAAAGTGCAAGATGGTTGTGATTATACTTGCTCATTTTGTACGATTCCTTTGGCACGTGGACATAGCAGAAGTGATACAGTTGACAATGTTGTAGAGAACGTAAAAGCTATAGCCACAGGTGGTGTAAAAGAAATTGTGTTGACTGGTGTAAATTTAGGTGATTTCGGAAAAGGCTATAATGGCAATCGAAAAAACGAAGAAAACTTTTTTGATTTAGTAAAAGCGTTAGATGAAATTGAAAGCATTGAGCGGTATAGAATCTCATCCATTGAGCCCAATTTGCTGACTAATGAAATTATTGATTTTGTTTCAACATCAAAACATTTTATGCCTCACTTTCATATTCCTTTGCAAAGTGGAAGCAATAAAATGCTGGGTGATATGCGTCGTCGATATAAACGAGAATTGTATCAAGAACGAGTAGAAAAAATAAAATCGGTCATGCCGCATGCTTGCATTGGTGTAGATGTGATTGTCGGTTTTCCTGGCGAAACTGATGAAGAGTTTCAAACGACATATGATTTTTTACATCAATTGGATGTGTCATACTTACATGTTTTTACATATTCAGAAAGAGAAAATACATTAGCAAATGAAATGCTAGGTGTAGTGCCAATTCATATCAGAAAAGAAAGAAATGCTACACTTCGAAATTTATCTGAAAAGAAAATGAATTTCTTTACGGAACAACATAAAAACCAAATTCGAAAAGTATTGTTTGAACACCAAGACAAACAAGGTATCATGGAAGGATATACAGACAATTATATTCGCATTAGTTTTCCTTTTGATCAAAATAAAGTGAATACAATTGTTGAAGTGATTATTTAATAATTAGAAAAAATTTTAATGAATTCGATGGGTGCTTAATCATCAATGTAAAGATAAAAACAATGATATCTATTGCTTTGAAATAGGCTACAGATATAGAAAATGCAGTGATTTATAATTCTGAAGATTATAAAAAAATACAGAAACCGCTTTAATATTCAAAAACAACTAACAACTCTTACCTATATTTGCATTTCAATTTTTTTTATGACGATTTCTTACAACTGGCTACACGATTATTTAAACGAAACGATAGAACCCAACGAACTGTCTACAATTTTAACTTCGGTTGGATTGGAAGTAGAAAGTATGGACAAATTTGAAACCGTAAAAGGTGGATTAGATGGTTTGATAATTGGTAAAGTGATGGAGTGTGAGCAACATCCAAATGCCGATAAATTGCGATTAACTAAAGTGGATATTGGAACGCCAGAGTTGTTGAAAATCGTTTGTGGAGCACCCAATGTGGCTGTAGGTCAAACGGTTGTAGTAGCAACCATTGGCACAACTATTTATCCTACCAATGGAGAGCCATTGACCATGAAAAAAGCAAAAATTAGAGGAGAAGAAAGTGAAGGGATGATTTGTGCGGAAGACGAAATTGGCTTAGGGGATAGTCATGATGGAATTATTATTTTACCTGAAGGAACGGCAATTGGCTTGACGGCTAAGGAGTATTATAAATTGCCTGCTTCTGATATTACCTATGAAATTGGCTTAACACCCAATCGTATGGATGCCATGAGCCATTTAGGTGTGGCAAAAGATGTTGTGGCTTATCTAATTAATATTGGAAAAGATGTTAGATGTCAGATGCCAGATGTCAGAAAAGAAAATCTGAATAAGCCTGACAACCGACAACCGACATCCGACATCAAAATTTTTATTGAAAATGAAACTTTGTGTGCTCGTTATGCAGGTTTAACAATTTCAAATATTGAAGTAAAAGAGTCGCCAGAATGGATGCAATTAAAATTGAAAGCCATTGGTTTAAGACCTATAAATAATATTGTGGATATTACGAATTTCGTGATGCACGAATGTGGACAGCCTTTACATGCTTTTGATTTGGGTGAAGTGAATGGTGGAAAAATAATCGTAAAAACGGTTGCTGACAAAACGAAATTCGTTGCTTTAGATGGTAAAGAAATCGAATTAAATTCTACTGACTTAATGATTTGCAATGATAGTGAACCAATATGTATTGCCGGCGTTTACGGTGGTTTGCAGTCGGGTGTAAAAGCTACAACTACTTCTATATTTTTAGAAAGTGCTTGGTTTCTACCAGATTCAATTCGTAAAACATCCATGCGTTTAGGTTTGAGAACAGACTCTGCTACTCGTTTTGAAAAAGGCGCTGATATTAGCAATGTTCCTTATGCGTTGCAACGTGCTGCCAATTTAATCGTTGAATTAGCTGGTGGACAAATTTCATCCGACTTGATGGATATGTATCCTGCACCGTTTGAACAAAAAACAATTCAATTGTCATACCAAAAAATGCGTGCATTGGCTGGTAAAGAATATGGCATTGAACAAATGAAAAACATTCTGTTAAATTTAGGTTTTGGCATTAAAGAAGAAACTGAAACTGGGTTGTTGGTAACCGTTCCTTTCTCTAAAACCGACATCACCATGCAAGCCGATGTGGTGGAGGAAATCATGCGAATTGATGGCTTAGATAATATTCCTTTCACAGGAAAAATTGCCTATAGTTTACCTACAGAAACCCAAGCATATAAGGCAAATACAAAACAACATATTGCGTCGCAATTAGTAACTAAAGGCTTCTTTGAAATTTTTACTAATTCAATTACGAATGCGGCTTATTATCCTGATAATAACGCTATTGTAAAAATGATGAATAGCTTGTCTGCAAATTTAGACACGATGCGTTTTTCGATGTTAGAAACTGGTTTAGAAGCAGTGGCCTATAACCTCAATAGAAAAAATAATAACTTGAAGTTTTTCGAATTTGGAAAAGTTTATTCGCAAAAAACTGATTCCCCTCTTGAGATGGGCAAGGAGTCAACTTTTATTGAAACAGAGCAAATAGCCCTTTATTTATCAGGCAATTATCGTCAGCCACATTATACCGAAAAAGCAAAAGCGATTGATATTTATTTTGTAAGAGGAATAGTTGAAAGTTTATTTCCAAATGTAAAATTGGTTTTTGAAGTTCAAAATAATGGTTTAGATATTTTATTAAAAAATAAAAAGATAGGAAGCATCGAAGAAATTGCTGCTTCTAGATTGAAACAATTTGACATTAAACAAGCTGTTTGGTTTGCCGTTTTAGATTGGGATATTGTGAAAGCAGGCATAGAAAATAATAAATTAACATTCACTGAAATACCTAAGTTTCCTACTATGCAACGTGATTTAGCAATGGTGGTAGATAAGCAAGTGAAGTATCAAGATATTCAAACAGCAGTAAAACAAGCTAAAAGCAAATTGTTACAAACAGTTAATTTATTTGATGTATTTGAAAGCGAAAAATTAGGAAAAGATAAAGTGTCGTACGCTATCAATTTTTCATTTTACGACAATCAAAAAACATTAACTGATGTTGAAGTAGAAACAGAAATGAAAGCGATCATTAAATCGTTAGAAACTAAAGTTGGAGCTGTAGTGAGAGGGAATTGATAAGATAGAGTAATTGTGCATTAAAAAAATTATACTTAATTTTGAAAAAATATATTCAATGTCACTTTCATCAATCGACTCAAAAATAGTAGCTTAATTACCTCAATTGGGAGCTAATGAAAAGAAATCAATTTTAGAAGTCATAAAATCTTTTGTAAAATTAAAAGGTCAAGATGAAGATTTTTCAGTATCATTAGAGGAATATAATCAAGAGTTACATGATGCTTTGAAACGAGTAAAGTCTGGTCATTTTACTAGTCAAGAAACACTTGAAAAAGAAATGGAATTACTGTATTAATTCTTCTCTTCACCTTCAAGTAACCAACCCAAAGGCTTAAATCGTTTTTCATATTTTAAGTCAAATTGTTCAATTGATTTTTTAATATGATTCACACACTCTTCTACATCATCAGTGACCAACATCAAATTTAAATCTTCTGGAGAAATGGTGCCTGCATGTTTCATGTCTTCAATATATTTTATTAAATGTTCATGAAAAGGTTTATCAAAAATTACGATTGGAAAGTTTTTTATTTTATTACATTGAATGAGTGTTAGGGCTTCAAACAATTCATCTAAAGTGCCAAAACCACCTGGCATAACGACAAACGCATAAGAGTATTTTATGAGTAACGTTTTTCTTACAAAGAAATATTTTATAGTTACCCATTTATCTAAATAAGGGTTTTCATGTTGTTCAAATGGCAGTTCTATATTGCAACCTACACTTCGTCCTCCTACATCTTTTGCACCTCTATTGGCAGCTTCCATAATGCCTGGTCCACCTCCTGTCATGATAGTAAAGCCTAATTTTGCAATTCGGGCGCCTATTTCTCTTGCTTTTATATAATGAGGATGCGTTTCAGGAAATCGAGCTGAACCAAAAACAGTTACACAAGGTCCTGCAAAGTGTAACGTTCTAAAACCTTTTATAAAATCTAAAACGGTTCTGATGGTAACTTTAAAATCTTGCAATCTACTTTGGGGTCCGTCTAAAAATTGTATTTCTTCTACTGAATTTGTCATTTTTTAAATTTATAAAAATCGAATGTAACCAATCATTTAAAATTTCAACAATAAAATATCGTTAAAGGACTAATTTTATCATGTGTATAATTTCAATATAATATGACTAAATAATAGTTTCATCTTAAATTTACAAAATAAATAATTCAGAATATGCTACAAAAAGTACTTTCATTGTTATTCATTTTTACATTATTGAGTCATGTATTTTTTGCTCAAAATTTGAATTCTCTTATAAAAGACAAGAAAAATTTGACAGAAATTTCTACGATTGCTGAGGAGTATTTTAAAGGAAAGCCTTCCGAGATTTCTACTGGGAAATTTGTAGATAATGAATTAATAAAATTTAAACGTAAACAATATTATTGGCAACATCGTGTAAACGAAGATGGTACTCTTCCTGATATGAATGCACGTTTTGAAATATACAAATCGTTGCAAAATCAATCATTAAATAAAAAAACAAGAAGCACTGCATGGAGAAATATTTCTCAAACATCTTCATCTGGTGGATACGATGGCATGGGTAGATTATTGTCGATTGCTTTTCATCCAACTGATACTACTATTTTTTATGTAGGAGCAAGTATTGGTGGTATTTGGAAGACAACAAATGGTGGAAATTCTTGGACTCCTTTAGGTGATAATTTACCTTATTGCAGTGTAGGAAATATTGTGGTTGATTTCAATAATACATCTACATTATATGTTACTGTTGGACAAAATCAGGGTTGGTGGGAATATGGTTTAGGTATTTATAAATCGACCAATGGAGGACAAACATGGTCAGCTACAACACAAGTTACTAATTTTACAGATGCTGTAGTGTATTACAAATTAATGATGTCACCTAATAACAGTACTATTTTATACAGTGCACAATCCAATGGTTTTTGGAAGTCGGTTGATGCAGGTGTTACATGGTCAAAAATGGTTAATGGTTCATACATTGATTTTGAATTTAAGCCCAACAATCCTAACACCATTTATTTATCGAAAAAAGAAACAGGAAGCGAAATTTTTAAATCGATAGATGCAGGAATTACTTGGAATCCTATAACTTCTTTTGGAATTTCTAACAATACAATGGAAATAGCGGTTACTCCATTAGATAGCAATTACATTGGTTTAGGAACGGACGGTGCAGGTGTAAAAAGTTTTTATTTATCGACGGATGGAGGAAATAATTTTGTATTAAAAAATAATAATATTGATGATAACGCTGTTGTACATTTTTCAAATTCTAATAAAAATAAAGTGTACTGTGGTTATGTATCTAATTACCGTTCAACAAATGGTGGGAGCACTTGGGCAAAATTTACCAATTGGTATAACGATGGTGTTTTGCCTGAAGTGCATGCTGATAATCAATTTGCATTAGCCAATCCTTTGTTGCCAAATTATATTTATTACTGCAATGATGGTGGCTTGTATAGATATAATGAATCCACTAATACCTGGAAAGATTTATCGAATGGATTAATTATTACACAGTTTTATAAAATTGCCAATTCTCAACAAGACTCCGTATTTATGATCGGGGGAACGCAAGACAATGGTGGTAGAAAAAGAGTCTCGCCATCTACTTGGCAATCTACGAATGGAGGTGATGGAATGGAAGTTGCAATTAATAGCACAAACGACCTAACCATTTATACGACTTATGTAAATGGTCAACTATACCGTTCTTATGATCAATGGGATAATGATACTTATTACGACATTACTGCTGACCCAAATGGGGGTTCATGGGTGACTCCTTATTTGCTAGATTACAATAATCAATTCAGAATTGTTGCAGGTTATAAAAATGTTTGGTTATCAAATGATGAAGGCGATAATTGGACTCAAATAAGCAACAACATTACAGGAAATTCAACCGCTAATTTAACCGTTTTGGATATTGCACGAACCAACTCGAATGTTATTTATGCAGGTAGATCTAATAAAATATATTACACCAATAATTTAGGAACCAATTGGTCAACAAAAACCATTCCTGGCAACAATAATTTTTTTGGAGAAGTATCTCAAGTTTTAGTGCATCCCAAAAATGAAAATACGATTTATGTTACTAAATCTGGATATGCAGATAAAAGTAAAATTTATAAATCAACCAATAATGGAACCAATTGGACAAACATTGGTTACAACATTCCAAACATTCCTGTAAACTGTATCACCATTGATGTAGAGACCGATTCGGCCAATGTAGATATGTATATTGGAACAGATGTGGGTGTTTTTTACAAAAAAGATTTAGATACCGTATGGCAATATTATGGAACGGGAATGCCTAATACAGAAGTCGCTGATTTAGAAATTTATTATCCCACAAGAAAATTAAGAGCAGGTACTCATGGCAGAGGCATTTTTGAAATCGATTTAAATCCTATAGTTATTATTCCTACGTCAACGCCCACTTTTAAACAAACAAATAATGAAGTCAGTTTATTAAAAAATCCTGTCGATAACATTGTTTCGATAATCATAAATGCAAATGAAAATCAAGTATTTTATTTTTCTATTTTAGATGAATCTGGAAAAGTAATTAAGAAAGAAACCTCGAAAATGATTGAAGGAAATAATGTTAAAACAATTGCTTTAGATGGATTTGCAAATGGAGTATATTTTGTAGATATTCGCAATTCGAAAAATTGGAGCAAGACCCTAAAATTTATAAAACAATAATGAAATCATACGAACATATTTTTTTTGATTTAGATCATACACTTTGGGATTTTGAAAAAAATTCTAACCACACGATGAGGAAAGTATATGAAGAATTTGAATTAGCTCAAAAAGGCATCAGTGATTTTGATTTATTCTATGAAAAATATCATATCA
>CANHNT010000087.1 GCA_947461985.1 Bacteroidota bacterium
AATGGTAAATGGCAGTTCTTTTAGGTTTTCTAAAAACAAATCACGCTTTTTTTGAAAGAAAGTAGGTAACGATAAATATTCATTTTCATTCGCTAAAAATTTTGCCAATGCCACTTGCATGGGCGTATTGCAAGTGAAACAAATAAACTGATGAATTTTACGAAACTCTTTCATTAAATTTTCAGGAGCAACACAATAACCCATTTTCCAACCAGTTGTATGAAAAACTTTTCCAAATGAAAATGTTACAAAACTTCGTTTATATAAACTAGGATATTTCAAGACAGATTCATGTTGTCTGCCATCTAATGTTATGTGTTCATACACCTCATCACTGATGATATAAATAGAGGTGTTTTTTGTCAATTCATCCAATTGCAACATATCCTCTTTGGTCCAAACATAACCTGTAGGATTATGAGGCGTATTGATGATAATTGCTTTTGTTTTTTCATTGATGGATGATTTTACTTTTTCCCAATCAATGCAATATGTAGGATATAGTAACGGAATGCATATTGCTTTTGCCCCATTGGTTTCAATGTTTGGAATATAACTATCATAGGCAGGTTCTAAAACAATGACTTCATCTCCAGCTTCTAAAATAGTTGTCAGCGAAGTATAAATAGAATAAGTACCTCCAGGTGTTATGGTAATTTCAGTTTCGGCATCAAGGGACGCCTGATATAATTTTTGAATTTTAAGGGCCAATGCATTTCTCAATTCAGGCAAACCAATCATGGGAGCATATTGGTTAAAACCATCTTTCATTGCTTGGGTAACCGAATCAATCAATTCATTCGAAATGGGATAATCAGGAAAACCTTGTGAAAGATTGATTGCATTATGCTCTTTAGCTAATGCACTCATTACACTAAAAATATTGGTACCTATGTTGGGAAGTTTGCTATACATTGAATTACGAATTATTAATTACGAATTACGACGCTAAAGTGAATTATCAATAACAAATTACGATTAGTTTTGATTCTTTTTTATATTTTCTGCTTCTAATTTTGCTTTTGTAGTTTTTTGAATAGAACCTATAATTCTTAAAATCTCTTCAATTTCAAATAATAATTTATTTCCTATTTCTTTATTTATCATTTCAGTTTCTAAAAGTAGTCTGAGCCAATATTTAGTTTCTCTTGCTTCTTTATATGCAATTGAAATTTTATGAAGAAAATTTTTTTGTAGATTCAGCTCCAATAGTTTCTTCTATTAATGCACCTATTGCTGTTCCACTTCTAATGAGTTTTTTTGAAATTATATATTCTCTTTCACTTTTTAATACCTTAAAGATTGAAATAATATTTTTTGCAAATAGAAATGTTTTCTCTTGTATTAAATTTTCTTTCATAAATATTTTTGAATTCGTAATTAAATTTACTAATATTATAACGTAATTCGTAATAAATAATTCGTAATCGAATTAACGTAATTCGTAATAAATAATTCGTAATTGATTAAAGAAATTTATCGCCCTTATTTCTCTTTACTTCAGCTACATAATCTTTTATTTGTTGTTCTCTATTGCGTTCACAAATCAATAAAACATCATCTGTGTCCACAACAATAAAATTTTCTAAACCTTGCAATACGACCAATTTGCCATCATTTGCTTTTACCATACATTGCGAAGCATCAATAATCATAACATCTTTGCCATATACTGCATTGCCTAAATAATCCTTATCAGAATTGTCGTAGGCGCTGTTCCAAGTTCCTAAATCGCACCAACCAAAATAAGACGGAATGACGTGAACATTTTTCGCTTTTTCCATGATGCCATAGTCAATCGAAATATTGGTACATTGAGGATAAACACTTTCAATTGAATGATGTTCTTCTGGAGTGTTGTAGGTATCTACTTGTGCAAAAACTTCATTCATTTCGGGTAAATAAGTTTGCAATTCTTTGATGATTGTTTTAGCATTCCAAACAAAAATACCGGCATTCCATAAAAAATCACCACTGCGAATAAAGGTTTCTGCCAATTCATGCGACGGTTTTTCGGTGAAGGTTTTTACTTCATAAAAACGATCAATGTTTTTTGAAGTTTCATATTGAATATAACCATATCCTGTATCAGGTCGTGTAGGTTTAATGCCTAATGTTACTAACACATCATTTTTGCTTACAAAATCTAACGAATCTATTATGTCTCTTTCAAATTTACGTTCATCAAAAATTAAATGATCAGCAGGGCTCATAATGATATTTGCGTCAGGATTTAATGCAAATAATTTATGTGCAATATAAGCAGCGCAAGGTGCTGTATTTTTTCTTGAAGGTTCACTTAAAATATTATTATCTAACAACTCAGGAAGTTGTTCTTTTAATGTAGGAATATACATTTCATTGGTAATGATGAAAATATTTTCTTTTGGGCAAATGTTTTTAAATCGTTCAAAGGTCCATTGTATCAATGATTTGCCTGTGCCTAATATGTCTAAAAATTGTTTCGGATGGTTGTTTCTGCTTTCTGGCCAAAAGCGGCTGCCGATCCCTCCAGCCATAATGGCTACGTAATTATTTTTTATGCTCATGTTATTTTTTCAGTAGTTTAAATTTTTTTTATAAGTTTATTTAATGAATAGGTCGAGTATTTGTCAATCCATATTTCTTCTAAGTTTCTCATTTCGGCCTTTTGTTCTTTGGTTTTATCTTTAAATCCACTCAAATGCAAAGCACCATGAATGATTACTCGAAGTAATTCTTCTTGATATTTTTTATTAAAAGTTTGTGCATTTTCTTTCACCCGTTCAATGCTAATAAAAATGTCTGATAAAATAAGCGTTGATTTTTTTTCGCTTAAATCAAATGTAATAATATCGGTGTAGGTATCATGCTGAAGATATTCTTGATTAATGTTTAATACAAATTCATCTGTAGAAAAAACATAAGCAACTTGGCTTTCTTTTTTAGTATAATGAAAAATTAATTCATTAATAAAACGGCCTAATTTTCGTTTTTGTTTTAAGCCAGAAACTATTTCTTGGTCAGTAAAATAACAATTCGATGTTTGATGTTCGATGTTTGATATTCGATTTTCATTCATCTCAGATTTTTTGGTTTTGGAATTTGTAACTTTCACTTTTGAAATTTAAAGAGTTGCAATAACACTCACACTATTTTCAACAATATCGCCAATTTTCACATTTACTTTTGTGCCAATTGGCAAATATAAATCGACTCGTGAACCAAATTTTATGAAACCTAATTCTTCGTTTTGAATGGCGTGGTCGCCTTTTTTAGCATATACACAAATTCGTCGAGCCACTGCACCTGCAATTTGACGAATTAAAATTTCTGCTTTATTGCCTTTTACAACAATGGTGCTGCGCTCATTCTCTGTGCTCGATTTCGGATGCCAAGCCACTAAATATTTCCCTTTATGGTATCTTACATATTGTACAATGCCACTCATTGGGTATTTATTTACATGCACATTTAAAGGTGACATGAAAATTGAAATTTGTAAACGTCTATCCTGAAAATATTCTGTTTCTGTGGTTTCTTCTATTACAACTACTTTTCCATCACAAGGTGAAATAATTAAATCATCACCAACTGTTGCTACTCGAGTAGGCATTCTGAAAAACCAAAATACCCAAAACCAAATAGCACCTAAAATGATAGCTAATGGATAGGAAATGAATGCCCATTGCCCTAAAAATGTAAAAATTAGCCACAAAACAATAGCATATAAAACCGTGGCTACCACACAATATATCCAACCTTCCTTATGTAAACGCATATTTTTATTTTATTTATTATGCGAAAATAAGATAAAGAAGGCAATTAGGCAACGAGATAATCTAGTCAGTGGTATTAAAACAAATTGGGGTATTATTTTTTATCTTGTTTATCAAACCAAACTAACATTGCTGGTAAAATAGTTAAGTTGGTAATCATTGCTAATATCAAGGTTAAGGCAGTTAAATAACCAAGTGATTTTGTTCCATCAAATTCAGAAACTAAAAACACAATGAAGCCTGCTGCTAAAATAAGTGATGTGTAAATGATGCTAATGCCTGTTTCTTGAATGGTGGCTTTTACTGTATTTTCTATGTTGTAATCATTCGTTATTAAATCCTGTTTATAGTTTACTAAAAAACGAATAGTGACATCAATAGCAATGCCCAACGCAATGCTAAAAACCAATACAGTAGAAGGTTTCAGCGGAATGCTAAAAAAGCCCATAACTCCTGCTGTAATGGCTAAAGGAATAATATTTGTGATAATAGAAATGAGTACTACACGCCATTTTTTGAACAAAAATATCATGCAAATCAAAATCATTAGTAAGGCTAAAATTAAACTATCTCTTAAGCTATTGACAATAAATTTGCTGCCTTCTAAAAAAGTAATACTAGTTCCTGTAAAGTTTATTTGATAGCGTGAGGTGTCAAATATTGCTACAGCTTCTTGATTAATGCTGTCTAACAATTTAGGCAATTCAATAGATCCTATATCTTCAATCCCTAGGCTAATACGAGCATAGCGTTTATCTTCATCAACAAACGATTTGACTAAATTATTAAATTGTGATTTTCCTGTATCTGCTTTCATGCGTAAATAAGGCAGCAAAAATGCCACATCAAAACTATTTGGAACACCATAACTTGTGCTGTCACCATCATAATAGGCTTGTCGTGCAAATTTAATAGCCTCTACTATTGATAAAGGTTTTCCTATTTGTTTGTGTGCTCTAATGGCTGTCGTAAATTCATCTATTTTTTGAATAGTTGGTAATGTAGTTGCACCATTTTTCTTTTTAGTATCAATTACAATTTCTAAAGGAAGTACCCCATGATAATTTTTTTCGAAATATTTTAAATCGGTATAAATTTTATTTTTCTTTGGTAAATCATCTACAATAAAACCTTTGCTTTTTAGTAGGGTCATTCCAAAGCAAGAAATAAATACTAAGCCTAACCAAACGGCGATTACTATTTTTTTATGATGAATAACCCAATATTCAAATTGAACTAATATAGCAGTTAAATATTTATTGTCTAAATATTTTGTGTGTTGGGTGCTGGGTTCTTTTAAATAACTAAATATAGGTGGAATCGTAAATAATGAAATTAAAAAAACAACAATAATACTAATGCCAGCAACTAAACCAAATTCTTTTAATACTTCGCTTTCTGTGAAGTAAAACACGCCAAATCCAATGGCAGCAGTTATATTAGTAAATAATGTAACGATGCCCATTTTTTCAATCATCGCCAAGAGGGCTTGGTGTTTATCTTTATAAATAGCAAATTGGGTATGGTATTTATTTAAAAAATAAATACAGTTAGGAATGCCAATGACTACAATTAAAGGGGCAATTAATGCAGAAAGCATTGAAATTTTATAGCCCATTAAAAACAAAATTCCTAAAGCCCAAGCCACACCAGCAAATACAACCAATACAGAAAATAATACGGTGCTGAATGACCTAAAGAAAATAAATAATATGATCGATGTAAGCAATAATGAAGCAATTAATATCAACCGCATTTCACCTTTTAATGCTTCTGCAAATTCGGTTCTAATAAAAGGCAAGCCTGAGTAGTGGACTTCAATTTTTGTTTCTGCAGCAAATTGATCGGTTAGTTTTTTAATGCTTTCAACTAATTCTTTACGTTTAGCTGTTTTAATGATGTCTTTATTTAAATAAATTGCTGTTAATGTAGAATGTGTTTCAGGGTTATATAATAAGTCTTTATAAAAAGGTAGATTTAAAAATTCTAATTTACTTGAATCAATAGAAACACCATTAGCAAAAATTGTTTTAGTAACCAATTTTTCTGAGGAATCGGTAATTTGTTTAACTACATTGATGGCAGTAGGTATCGACAGCGTATTTTCTACACCATTTATTTTTTTAATTTCTTGTTGCCAAACAGTAAACGCTTTAAAAAATGTAGGCTGAAAAATATTTTCTTTATCGAATCCAACGACTAGCATTGAACCATCTTCTCCAAACATTTTTTTGAAGTTTTGATGCTCAATATATTTAGGATTGTCTTTGGGTACTGCGCTTGAAGTGTCATATTTCATGCTTGCTTTAGTAGCAAAAAAAGCCATACAAATAGTAAGGGCAGACACAACAATCAAAATCGGGGCTCTAAATTTTAAAATAAAGACGGCTAAACTCTTCCACATAAGTGCGCAAAGATAGTTTTCTGTAATAAAAAGAAGATAGATTAAACAATAATCTTTCTTTTCTTTCGTTAATAATTTCAAGTATTTTTGAATTATGATAAAAAAAGCCTCTCTTTTAATAGCAGCACTCGTGTTTTCGATCGTGGTTTTTGCACAAAAAATCCCTATTGGCTCTTGGCAATCTCATTATTCCTATCTAACAGCGAATACAATTGAAAATATAAAGGGTAAAGTTTTTGTAGGTAGCCATCATTTAGTATCCTATTCATTAGCTGATCAAGATTATACCACCTATTCTAAAGTAAATGGCATGAGTGATGTGAATGTAAAATTAATACGATACGATGCTGCAACCGATTTCTCCATTTTAATATATGAAAATAGCAATATCGATTTGATGCAGGGGGAAACATTTTTTAACATGCCAGATATAAAAAATTTGAACATTACGGGTAGTAAAAAAATAAACAATGTATATTTCAAAAACAAATTAATGTATTTAGCTACCGATTTTGGCATCATCGTTTTAAATCCTGTAAAAAAAGAAATAAAAGAAACGTTTATATTACAAAATGCATCTAATGTATTAAGCATAAAAGATATAACCACTTACCATACTGATTTTTATGCGGCAACGTCAAATGGCATTTACAAAGCAAATGAGAATAATGCAGCATTACAAAATTTTTCTAGCTGGCAATTAGTAAACGCTACACCAGTCGATTTTATTTTAAATTTTAAAGATTCCTTATATGCTGCTTCTTCAAAAGTAATTTATACAGTAAACAATAACAGCTTAAACACGGTTTATACAAGCCCATCCAATATTATAAAATTAAGGGCAGGGAGTGAGCAGTTTTATATTTGCGAAAATGACGATATAAAAAGAGGAATTACCTATTTTAACTCATTGGGAATAAAGCAAGATGAAGTAAACGCCATTAATCCATTCGATATGGTAGAAATTAGTCCTACTGAAATTTGGGAGGCTGATGGTTGGTTCGGGATGATTAAACTAAATAACCGAAAAGATATACAAGCATATAATCCTAACGGAATTTTTACCAATGCTGTATACAATATCAAAGTACTCAATAATAATTTATATGCTTTAGCTGGCAATATAGCCGACTGGTCTTTTACATACAACAGACAAGGTTTTTCACAATTATCACCCAATGGCGATTGGACCTATTTCAATCAATTTGTGAATACGCCTGCATTAGATACCATTACCGACTTGGTAGATTTGGAAATCGATAAAAGAAATAATTATGTTTACGTAGCTTCTTTTTTTGGGGGATTGCTTGAGTTTCATCCTGACAAAACAGTTACTGTGTTTAAGAACAATGGATTTATTCAACCTTTTGGAGGAACATATAGAATTACAAATTTAGTTTTCGATAAAAAAAATAATTTGTGGATGAGTAATTATGGAGCCGATGCTCCTTTGGTTGTAAAAAAGGCCGATGGCAGCTGGCAAAAATTTAATATCCCAAATGCAACAGGGGTCAATACGGCAAGTGATATTGCAATCGATGATGCCAATCAAAAATGGTTAGTAGCACC